>JARRRL010000035.1:0-26705 GCA_037380725.1 Gammaproteobacteria bacterium
GCAACAAGCACCACTAATATTCAGCAACATTTACTAACAGTTTATTGCAATATTGAATGCTACTCTTTCTGTTAAGCGCATGGCAGGCACTGTTGCGCTACGGTCGTAGCATTTGATCGTAGCTTTTGCATCCACAACAGACAATAAAACAAGCCACTGAACGACGCTGAAGACACCCACATCGAGACGAGTGACCGCATGGCTCATTATCCTCACAATTTGACCTCGCGCCTCACCGCATTCAGCGTGAATCACGATACCTTACGGAACATCACACGTTTTACCACTTGGCCTTGGCGTACCGTTCGGCATACATTCACCCTGACGGTTTTCGCGCTGCTGCTTTCTGGATGCCTTGGTGGAGAGGAAAATCGCGTATTTGGTAGCCGAGACATCATAGTGAACGTGGTCGTAAAAGACAGACTGGACAACCCCTCCACGACTTATGCGCGAGGCGAAACCATTATTTTTGAAATTACCTTCCAAAACACCAGCGAGAATGAAAAGCAATTGCGCTGGCAAGGACCACTGGCCATCGTCACGGTATCGAATTCCAGTGGAGTACCCGTATTCGCCAATGGCTTAGTGGAATTAGCGGAAATTAGCGATGGCCCCGTACAAACCGCCACGTTACCACCAGGTGGCAATTACAAAGAGAGCATCACCTGGGTTGGTATTAACAATGTTGACCCCAACGCGCTCTTCTCCAATGATCCGCGCGTAGCACCCGGTAACTATTCATACGTCGTCACGGGACGCGCCGCCATTGATCAAAATCCAAATATTCCCTTATTGGACTCAGGTTTTGTACTCACCAGCGACTCACCGCTTGTGATTACGCCTTAAAATCCCGCTAATTATATTTATACGCTTATATACTTATACACCTATATGTGATAAGCGGCACAGACCGGATCAACAGGCGCTAGGCGTTCACAGGACGCTGAATTCCAGCGCACACTGTCCATATTTCCATATCCCTGTGACTGACTTTAAATAGATCTCTGATCACAATCTGTTACACTTGATTCTCATTACAAACTCGAAATAACCCTTAACGCCAGAAAATCGGAGCGAGTCATGAGCAATGGAATGCGTTACACAACCCGCAGCCAAGGCCAAATCGAAAAAGCGGAACGCGTCTCGACCACTTTGAACGAAAAATACCGCGTTGAATGGGGGGAAGATCACACCTACACCGTTATTTGCGACGACGAGGATCGGTATTGCCGTTACGAACGCCACGCCGATCTGATCATAGGCTTAACGCCCTTGCGCTACTCAGAACGAGCATTCGTCACCATTGGATTGGATCACCACATACAAATATGCGAACAATCTGGTCGCCTTTTGAGCAGTTTATTGGGACACACTGACCGAATTCTGGGCCTCATCGAACTCAACGATCATTGGCTGTTGAGCGCCAGTCAAGACGGCACCCTACGAATTTGGAATATTAAAAACGGCAACGAAATTGCACACATCAAGACAAAAGTCTCCGACATCAAAAACGTTAACCTTTTTAGCGATTCGCACTACTTTTCGGTTTGCGAATCCGATTTCGTCACCATTTGGGACATCTCAGGCCGAAAAATTGCTTTAATCACAGCGCTTTCTTCGCATATCCAATCCATCCTGCAATTGGGAAATAACAACTGGCTCGTCAAGGCGGAAAATCGAAATCCGGGAATTTGGGATCAAACGGGGCAGTTTATCTGCGAGTTTGCGTTTAACTTTGATCTGTCCCACGATATCGTTGAATTGACGAATGACCAATACATCATACGAGAACCCGATCACAGCCTATCCCTGTGGGACGCACAGGGCAATTGGTTCGCTCGACACGAACCCAATTCGGTACTCTTTGAGCTGTTTGTCAGTCTAAAAAACGAAACGAATCGCGTCAGTCGATACATTCAAGCCCACCCAGAAATCATTGATTTTCCGCATTATCGTAACCCACTCCACGGTGAAAACAGCGTTTTTATTCCTCGGCAAGCTCGGCAAGCTCGGCATGAAAGCGAGACCTCCGCAATCGACAGCAACGCGCCGGAACGAAAATTTTACTGGGATTTTTTCCATCGACCACTCTTTGGCCCGGTTAAAACAGCGCTAAAAGATACCGTACGTCTATCCAGAACGGCCATTTCGCAACTGGAACAGCAAGAGGCTGAAACCATTACCGAATGGTATTTTCATCAACAAAAGCGGCTTCGCTACGCGCGATGGAGCGCATTCTGGCTGATGCTGAGCGTCCTCAGTGGCGGCATCACGTTCGTCGCTTCCACAGACCTCCTCTGGACAACGCAGCACCTCAATAACGCGATCACCGCCCTCATCGGCACCCACACAAACACCACCGCTGTACTCATCCCCCTCATTGGCGGCTGCTGCGCCATCCTGATGTTGGCATTCAGTCTCAAAGACTTCCGAAATCATCGACGGCACAAAGAACAGCAACACCAAAAACAGTTCAATTTGGAAGTCACTCGTTATTTACCTCCGGCTTTTGAGCAACTCATTTCCAACATCAAACATTATCGATATTATTTATTAAAAACGATTCCCATCGTAGAAAACAGTGCTCTTTTCACGGGCGCACAGGAAAAACAAGCGATGGATCACGTGATTCACGGGAAATTGGAAGCCATGGCTTTCGCCGAGTGTGGCCTACAGCAAGCGGACATTATTCATCCCGATCAAAAGCCCATCGTACTGAAAGACTGGGCCCTGATCCAGGACCACGACAAACGGGAGCGCATGTCTTCCAAATTGAATCTCTGCAACGCGCAAAGCTTTTGGTCTGCTTCCGATGATATTTTATTTGCGGTTCAATACGTGCAATACCTCTTTTTAACGCAAGATAAAATCGATGTGTTCACCACCTATTATGATTTCATTACGGATCAATGCATGGGAAAAGCGACAAACGCTTTCTACTATAAAGACGTTACGAATATTGCCAAAAGAGAAGTAGAACGCACGGGGTGCTCGGCCTGTCCCACGACTCCCCTTTCCGCTACTGAAATCACCTTATCGATCGCCAGCGGTGAAAAAATTAGCATTACGCTTTTAAACGAAGACAGCGTGGCGGTGTTAGCACACAGCGCTCAGAACAACGAAACCCCATCCCGAGGCGAACGATTGGATCGACTCCAACACGATCGCCGAACCATTGCCGAGAACGTGGAACGCTCCGAAGCCATTCGACAAGACGAAATTGACCTGATTAATGCCGAAATTTCAGACTTACAACACCAAAGTCTTGAGCAAGACGTCACGCGGATCAGCAACGCCGCCAACGAAGCCATTCAACACATTCGAACCCAACTGAAACAACACAAACAATACCATGAAAACACCGAAGCCCCTCCCTTGTAAACCGATCAAATCCCACCCATGCCGCGACAATTTATTTCAGTATCGTCCGTAATAGCCGTCCGTAATAGCCGTCCGCAATAGTCGCCCACCACACGCACAATACCCAAGCAGCACACGCGGGGCCTCTACCTACACGGTGTGTCCTGGTTCACGAAGCGCCCCTCCCCCGCTATCTTGCGCTTGGTGTCTGTAGAAAATATGTGATACATTCAGGCTGTCGTTCGCGTCGTATTATGAATCATGAATCGCTGCGATCTCGCACTCTTGCAAACGTTTAGACCACACACTTTCGATTCGGCCCACCGTGAGGCTCTATGGATTGTCGAGGCGTGGCTGATTCACCGTCATTATCATTTCAACGTTTTACTGGTCGAAGTTTTATTGGCTTTAAAAATTATTGTTTGTTCGAACGATACGTCGCGATCAAAAGTTCCAGATCCGTCTCAAAGATCCATCTCGAAAAAGATCTCTCTCGAATAAGGGGAAACACATGGACAAAAATCTACTGGATATTCTAGTCTGCCCCGTCAGCAAAGCACCTTTGCACTACGATGCGCAAGCTCAAGAATTGATTTGCAAGACCTCCAACCTGGCCTACCCCATTCGAGACGGCATTCCAATCATGCTGGAAGAAGAAGCGCGCGCACTCAGCGAACCACGCAGCCCAAACCCAGACACCCCACCGCACGCCAGCTAACGACTTACTTCATAACATATTGCTTAATAACAGCTTGCTTAATAACAAATTGCTTAAATCGATACCAAGCAAGCACAGGGACTTCAAACACCAGTAACATCACGACACAAGGACCTCCGTCGATGACTGATACCATTTTCAGCAAGATCATTAATAAAGAGATTCCAGCGGATATCGTCTATGAAGACGAACACTGCTTAGCCTTCCGGGACATCAACCCTCAGGCTCCCACACACGTATTATTAATTCCGAAAATACCGATCGAAAAACTGTCAGACGCAACAGAGGCGGAAAAGACCTTGATGGGTCATCTGTTACTGACGGCTAACACCATTGCTCGCAAGCTGGGATGTGAAGACGCCTTTCGCGTCGTCATCAACAACGGCGCCTCGGCTGGCCAATCCGTTTTTCATTTGCACTTGCATGTATTAGCAGGTCGTCCGCTCAGTTGGCCACCGGGTTAAAACCAGCCACGCCATAACATAAGGTAATGCAACAACATCAATATAACGTCAATCAACCATTTGATCAGCTTGATCGCTAATCCTTGATCGCTAACCAGAGTCTACACCACCATGACGGCCCCAACACACGCCCCCACTGCCCACGCAAAATACCTAAAACGCGACGCCCAAGCATTGATCCGTACCGGTAAATGGATTGATCAACGACAGGGATGCCCCGCCACAGGCGGCAATTTTTCCACTCGACTGAATTCAGAACACGTTTTAATAACCCGATCCGGTTGCCACAAAGGAGAACTGACGGAGCAAGACCTTTTACTGGTTGATTTATCCGGTACCCCCCTTACGGATCAACAAACGGCATCTGCCGAAACCCTGCTGCACACCACACTCTACGCGCTGGACAAACACATAAATATGCCGATGCTGGCGAACGCCTTACGACAACGTTGGACTGAGACACCCTTGGCGTGGGGGTTTTTAGTTCGCGGACACGGTTTGTACAGCTGGGGCGATACGATCGAGAGCGCCAGACGGCATTTAGAAGGATTGGAATTTCTATTTGCTTGCCAATTGGAACTGCAAAAACTCAACATCACGTCCACAGGACTCACCCCATGAGCATTACCGCCATTCTGACCGACATCGAGGGCACCACCACAGATATACAGTTTGTCCACAAGGTGCTTTTCCCGTACGCACGCGAGCACCTCAGTTCGTTTATCCGCCAGCACAGCAGCGAACCCCATGTCGCGGCAGAATTGGCAACCGTGCGAGCGATCATTGACGAAGCGGAAGCGTCGCTGGACCTCGTCATCCAAACGTTGTTGTCTTGGATCGACACAGATCAAAAGGTGACGCCTTTAAAGACCTTACAAGGTTTCATCTGGACTGTGGGCTACCAGACTGGCGATTTTCAAGGACACATCTATCCCGACGCCGCCGAAGCCCTGAGAACCTGGCACCAAGCAGGCTTATCACTCAATGTGTTCTCATCGGGTTCCATTCACGCACAAAAACTGCTGTTCGGACACAGCACAGCTGGAGATCTCACGCCACTCTTCAGTCACTATTTTGACACCACGACAGGCGCCAAACAATCTGCCAGTTCGTACGAAACCATTGCCCAGCAACTGGGCGTCCCCCCTCAGAACGTATTATTTTTATCGGATGTCGTAGCCGAACTGGACGCCGCTAAAACCGCAGGTATGCACAGCGGTTTACTGGCGCGTAATTCGGGATCACTCAACACACCATTACCCGCTGCAACATCCCATAAATGTTTCAGTAACTTCCAGGAAATTGATCTTCAGGTCTTTTCATGATCTGATCAATCGCGCTACTCTATGCACGAGGCACTATGCCCGAAGTATCATACCCGAAGTATCATGCGCGAGGTATCAGCCTGCAGCGAGTACCTCACTAAAACACTGATTTGATTTACAGCACTTCTATGACATCACTGATTCTAACAACAATTGAACCAAGCAACACTTTTTCTAATCATTACGCGCCCTATTTTATTACACGCACATATTTTTTTGGAGTCGCCCATGACCACAATGACAACGTTTGATGAAAGTGGCCAACAGCTTTTTTTCACAGACAACACAACAATCATTACCGAAAAATTAGCTCATTTGGGCGTTACACTGGAACAATGGCAAGCCAGTACCCCCATAACACCGAACCTATCGAACGAAGCCATACTGGACGCGTACGCTAAAGACATCCAACGCCTTAAAGACAGCGGCGGTTATCAAAGCGTCGACGTGATCAGTTTGCAACCCAACACACCCAATCACACGGCGCTACGACAAAAATTTCTGGCCGAACACACTCATGCGGAAGACGAAGTCCGATTTTTTGTAGACGGAAGCGGCATGTTTTACTTACACATTGGCGACCGTATTTACACGATACTCCTCGGCAAAGGCGATTTAATTTCCGTACCGGCGGGTGTACCGCATTGGTTCGATATGGGTCCCTCCCCACAGTTTACGGCCATCCGCTTGTTCACCAATCCGGATGGATGGATTGCGCAATTAACGGGTAGCACCATAGCGCAGAACATTCCGTATTACGAATAAAGCACTTTTACTTACACGAATTAAAACGGGTTACGCGTACTGAAGTTGGCTTGCGGTGCCACGGCAACACGCAAGCCAAGACCTCTCATCTTGTTGTTTCAATCTCTACTTGTTGTTTCAATCCCTACGGTAGTTTTATGATCCTCGATCAACCCAAAGGCGACCACATGGCAGAACGTCTACCCTGCGCACACCGTGATTCTTAAAAATTGCGCACGCATTTTGCATGCTCCCTATTCCAGATACTGAATGTGGCAAAGCGGCGTCAATTAATCGTCATCGCTTCTGTGAAGCCCAATAACACCTTCAAACCAGAACAGACAAAGGTTGTACGCTATGGGTACTACGCCAGCACGCCGAACGAGTGAAATCCACAGCACCACGTCGGCCCCCTCAAAAAACACACCCGATCTGCTTGCGGAATTTGAGCAAACGTTCAAAGCAAATTTAGCGTATTTTGCCCAACATCATCCCGAGTTACATCAATTTGCCACTCAACATCACCCATCACACACCGTTTTAGCGATTGACGATCAGGGCTATCCCAATCTGTTCACCGAGGAAAAACCCTTTTACAACGAGGATCCCATCGAGCACAGTAAACGTTACCTAAAGCAGATTGAAGAAAATCCAATTTGCATCAGTTGCCTGCAATCATCACAGCGACAGTCGCCTCCCCCAAAAGACAGTTTTTTACATCAACGTTACCTGTTCGAAATCGAACATTTGGTGCCCGTCAATCACCAAGATAAACGTTTACGTCTCCACGGTATCGCGCCCCTGTGCGCCATAATTGGCGTGGGGACGGGACACATCATCGAGCAAATCACCCAGCAGTACGACATACAAAATCTGTTGATTTATGAACCCGATCCCGATGTTTTCTACGCCTCCCTCTTCACCACGCGCTATACCACCATCGCCAGACATTACCAAACAAACTACCGCACACTGACCTTCATAATCGGCGCCAACAGCAGTGCTTTCTGTAATCGCGTGGATGCTTTGTTTCAGCAACAGGGTCATTTTCTCTTAGCGCGCTTCCTACTGATTGAGCACCGCCCCACCCCCGACACACGAACAGCCATTACGCACTTAAGAAACATCATTCATCGCTCTGTGCGCGGCTGGGGGTTTTTCGAAGACGAAATCATCAGCGTCAGTCAAAGCTTACACAACCTACAACACGGCACGCCGCTTATTGGCCCCCTATCACCCAAGGCACACGACGCATTGCACAACATGCCCGTGTTTGTGGTCGCCAACGGTCCATCCCTAGATCACGACATCGATTTTATTAAAGCGCACAGCCAAACTGCCGTTATTGTCTCTGTAGGCTCAACCATTTATACGCTCTATCGCCATAACATTAAGCCTGACTTTCATGTTGAAATCGAGCGGAGTCCTGCTGTGGGTACATACCTTGAACGGTTAACAGACCCTAGCTATCGGCAAGACGTGACGCTGCTGACGCAAAATCCCATACACCCCAGCGTCATTGCACAATTTTCGCGCACATTAATTTCATTGAAAGTCAACGACGCCGGCACGGGGTTGATGCAATTGCTCTATCCGAATCAGATCGATGAAAATTGGCCCGTGTATTTCACACATCCTTTAGTCGGCAATGGCGGCGTTGCCACGCTCGTTCGACTCGGGTTCACCAATCTGTATCTGTTTGGCATGGATATGTGCTTCAGCCACTCCGGTCAACACCACAGCAAGGACAGCCCCTATTACGATCAAGACGAACAACGCTTACCTCTTTCCGCTAACACCACCACCCGTCACTATCGCGCACAAACCAACTTCAACAGCACAGAAACCGCTGCCACGAGCTCTCTCTTTGACACCAGCCGCTTCGCGATCGAAGCGCTGATTGCCGAAAACCCAGCGGTGTCCATCACCAATTGCAGTGACGGCATACGCATTCGCGGCACACACAGTACGCCGAGCGCCGACTTGGCACTGCCTCAGGTCAGCGCCGATGCAAAACAACGCGCCATCACATTTATTCTGAATCAGGCGCACCCCTTTACCGGTCATGCACACGAACTCAAAAAACGCTATCAACGCGCACAACAACCCATCGCTGAACTGGGGAACGGGCTCTGTCGTTTATGGCCAAACAAGCTGAGCGATATGCGGACGCTCACCGAAACGTTTATCGAGCAGCGCGCGCTGCTGCCATACTTCTACAAAAAAGATCCGCTCACAAAACAAATGTTTAATGGCTCCTTGCGCTATTTACAATTGTATGTGTACCAAGGCGCTCTGTACTTTTCCGAAGGCGAGGAACTGCAGTGTTATTTAACACAAGCGCGGGATGTATTCATGCGATATATCCACAGTATGCTGACGCTATCTGGACAGTATTTTGACGCGCTGACTCACACATTTGATCTGCAAAAATTGTATCAAAACGCGTCCAGCTCGGAACAACAAAACGACCAACAGACACCACGGAGCATGTCATGAGCACATCAGGTTCACCAACAAGCCAATTTACGCCCGCCTTTGAACGGCTGCGGGACGCGCAAATAACCCTGATGCAGAATACCTTTTCGAAAAACATGACGGTGTTGCGACAAACCTTACCGGCGGTATACGACTATTACAAACAATACACCCCCCAAGACGTTGTGATTGAAATGGACGATCGCGGCTACTTAAATGTACTCCAAAACGGACAGTTTATTTACGACGACGATCCAGAAGCTTTGGCGAAAAAACAAGTTGAATTCTACCAACGCCAACCGCGTCATTTTCATTTTCAACCCAACACGCAAATAGCCGTTGCGCGCCCCGGCCCCACTTTCATGCACGGTCATTATCTGCATCGCATCAACCAAGCTGGCCAAACACTCAACCAGAATACCCCCACCAAGCACATCAGGCACCTCCCCATGTTGGTCATCATCGGTTCCGGCCTGGGTTACCACATTCGGGATTTACTTCAGGTGTACCAGGTCCGACACCTGTTGATCTACGAACCCAACCCCGATTTGTTTTACGCGTCCTTATTTGTTACTGATTACACCGACATCATTAAACACTGCACAGCACGCCATCATTCCATCACGCTGAAAATTGACGGTTCCGCTTCCACGTTCTGTAATGAAGTATCATCAATCGTACACAAGCACGGTATCTTCAATTGCACACACGTCTTTATTTACCGGCATTATCGCAGTGAAGCGGCTGACGCCGCGTTTGAACTGTTACACGAACTCGCACACCGTTTAATGCAAGGTTGGGGATTTGTGGAAGACGAACTCATCAGCATCGCCCACACCCTGTACAACTTTCGACACCCGGCACACGTGCTACTGCCCAGCTCACAAGCGCCCCAATTGCCTCAAACCGACAACGATCTGCCCGCATTCCTCATTGCCAATGGCCCGTCCTTAGACAAAGATTTAGCGTATTTACGTAAGCACAGGGACTGCGGCGTTCTGATCTCTGCGGGCTCCACCATCGCCACCTTACACCATGCGGGGATTACGCCGGATTTTCACGTTGAGATCGAACGCGGAACCAATGTACCCAAAAACTTTTTGGCCTTACCCGACGAATACCTCAGCACCATCACGCTATTAACCATAAATCCCATCCATGCCGATACCTGCAAACGCTTTAAAAAAGTCATCTTTGCTTTTAAGCATCACGACATAGGCACACAGTGCGCCTCCGGCAGCTTATCCGACTTCGCCGACGATCCACTGATAAACTGTAATCCCCTCGCGGGAAATGGCGCCATGGCTTTTGCCCTGCGCTTGGGTTTCACTCAACTCGTTTTCTTTGGTCTGGACATGAGCACCAACGTCGAGGGCGAACACCACGCTCAAAACAGTCTCTACTACACCTCGACCTTGGATAACTTCGCCTCGTATCGCCAAGCGTACCCCTTAAAACGAAAAGGAAATCGACGCGAACACGTGTACACAAACGAAACGCTGGACTTCAGTCGTTTCGGCTTTGAAGTGGTGCTCGAAAAAAACCCTGACATCAAAGCTTGGAATTGCAGCGACGGATTAGACATCAAAGGCACCACCACCTTGGATGCCGAGCAATTAGACTTTGCTCCCAACCCGAGTGCCAAAGCCGCGCGCCTTCACGCGATTCACGCGCAATACACCAAACGGGTCGAAAACGGTTTTGACCCTACACTTGAAAAATTTAAACATCATTTAAATCTCGCCAAACAATGTCGCGACAGCCTCATGGATTTACTGAATCAAAACATACGCACCGTTGCCGATTTACTCGATGTGTTTTCTGAACAAACACACATTGTTGAATCGTACCGTCATCACAGCATGGTTGCGTATCAGATTTTGATCGGATCCCTTCGCTATGTGCAAACCACGATCACAACGTGGGCCATTTACATCCCCGATGATGAACAACTGGCGACCTATATTCACCACACGCTGCAGGTGATGCGAGACTATTTTCGAACGGTTTTCTCTCTACTGGAAGACAAATACCAGACACTCGCCGACCAGTACAACCCAACAGAATATCTCGCTCCTGATGAATACGGTATCTGACTAAGACAGTAAAAAATGAATACGATGAATGATGAATGATGAATGCGCGATGGTAAAAAGAGAGGCGAAAAAGGATGAATGACAACATGTTTAATGGTAAAAACATCCTCATTACAGGCGGCACCGGTTCCTTTGGCGCAGCGTTTGTCACACGGCTGCTGCAACAGCATCGTCCAGAACGCGTGGTGATTTATTCGCGCGACGAACTGAAACAGTTTGAGATGGCGCAGCGATTTACGCAATCGTGCATGCGCTTTTTTATTGGCGATGTGCGTGATAAATCTCGACTCCATTTCGCGATGGACAACATCGATACGGTGATTCACGCCGCCGCGCTCAAACAGGTGCCCGCCGCCGAATACAACCCCATGGAATGCATCAAAACCAATATACTGGGTGCGCAAAACGTGATTGACGCGTCCATCGCACGCGGTGTGAAGCGTGTCATGGCTTTGTCAACGGATAAAGCCGCCAACCCCATTAACCTATACGGCGCCACCAAACTCGCATCCGATAAGTTGTTTGTCGCAGCCAACAACATCGCGGGGACCACGCAAACGCAATTTTCTGTGGTACGTTACGGTAACGTGGTCGGTTCACGCGGTTCTGTGGTGCCTTTTTTCAAACGACTCATTGCGGAAAACACTGACTCCATCCCCATTACGGATGAACGCATGACGCGCTTTTGGATCACCCTCGACCAAGGCATAGACTTCGTCATGAATAGTTTTTCGCGTATGCAAGGCGGAGAGATTTTTGTTCCCAAGATTCCATCCGTGCGCTTGGTCGATCTCGTAGCGGCCATGGCACCCGACCGTCCCACGCACATCATCGGTATTCGTCCTGGCGAAAAAATTCACGAAATCATGTGCCCACGAGACGCCAGTCACTTGACCATCGAATTTGAAGACCATTATGTGATGGCACCCACCATTGCGTTAAATCGCCCGAAGGATTATTTCGTTAACCGATTAAACCAAACGGGTCGCCGCGTCGAAGAGGATTTTGAATACAACAGCGGCACCAACTCCCATTTTTTAACTCGATCGGAACTGATACAACTGAATTCAGCATGCGACAGACACTAATCCCTTACGGGCAACACCTCATTGAGGAAGATGACATCGCCGCCGTCAGCGCGGTACTGCGAAGCGGTCCCCTTACCCAAGGGCCACAGGTAGGCGCGTTTGAAGAAGCCATCGCCCAAATAACGCAGGCTCAATACGCCACCGCCACTCACAGTGGCACCAGCGCCTTGCACCTCGCTTTACGTGCCCTCGACGTCGGTCCGGGTGATCGCGTCTGGACCAGCCCCATCAGCTTTGTGGCCTCCGCCAACTGTGCGCTGTACTGTGGCGCTACCGTTGATTTTGTCGACATTGATCCGATCACACACAATTTATGCCCACACGCATTAGCTCAAAAGCTGGCGCAACACGCACGCACCCATACCCTGCCTCGCGTATTAATTCCCGTGCACCTGTCTGGTCGGCCTTGTGACATGGCGGCCATCGCTGAAACGTGTCGCGCTTACGGTGTCGCTATTCTCGAAGACGCTAGCCACGCCTTAGGTGCCACGTACAATGGAAAACCCATCGGCGCTTGTGCGTATTCAGATATGACGGTTTTCAGTTTTCATCCGGTCAAAATGATCACCACGGGTGAAGGCGGCTTGATCACCACCAACAATCCACAGTGGAAAAACACCCTCGATCAGCTGCGCAGTCACGGCGTCACGCGAGACCAAACACAATTTCAGCATCACGATACCCCTGACTTTTATTACGAACAGCAGCACCTGGGTTATAACTACCGCATGTGCGATCTGCAAGCCGCGTTAGGCAGAAGCCAAGTGCCAAAACTTCAACGCTTCCTGGCTCAACGACGTCAACACGCGGACACGTATCACTCGGCTTTGGCGCACTTACCCGTGCAACGTCCACCGCGCGATACTGACAATACGAGCTCGTGGCACTTGTACGTCATCACCTTTGCCGATGACAGTCCACCGAGCCCACACGTTCGCTCTCGGCGCGATCACATCTATTACGCTTTACAGTCACACAATATTATGTGCAGTTTGCATTATTACCCCATTCACTGTCAGCCCTATTACCAAAAAATGGGCTTTCAAATCGGTGATTTCCCGCACGCGGAACGCTATGGTCGAACCGCATTGACTTTGCCCTTATTTGTTCAACTGACCACAGATCAGATTACGCGAATTGTCGAACACCTCACCCAGGCTTTAAACACCGCGCCCGAGCGTGTCAAAGAAAAAAACAAAGGAAAAGAATAGGTATGAATACACGACGTATGCACGTTCGAAATGCCCAGACACGTGAGACAGCGATTAACGGACGCGTCATTGGTCCTGATTACCCGCCGTACGTGGTAGCGGAACTGTCTGCGAATCACAACGGCAGCTTATCGCAAGCCTTGCGTTTAATTGATGCAGTTCAACAAGCCGGTGCCGATGCCGTAAAAATTCAAACGTACCGACCTGATACCCTCACTCTGCGCTGCGATAAACCGGATTTTTTAATCCAGGATGGCTTGTGGGCAGGGCGTCATCTCTATGATCTCTACGAAGAAGCGCACACCCCTTGGGAATGGCACCCGACCCTATTCGAACACGCTCACCGCCGTGGCATAACGCTTTTCAGCAGCCCTTTCGATGCAACGGCTGTTGATTTATTGGAATCCTTGAACACCCCAGCCTACAAAGTAGCCTCCTTTGAAATTGTGGATTTACCACTTATTGCACGCATTGCACAATGCCGAAAACCCATGCTGATTTCCACCGGCATGGCCAACGACACCGAAATCGCCGAAGCACTGCAATGCGCCTTGGATCACGGCGCCGAATCCGTCACCCTGTTGCATTGCGTCAGCAGCTATCCCGCACCCTCCGAAGACTATAACCTACGCACGCTGAGCGACATGCAACGCCGTTTTGGCGTTCCAATCGGACTCTCGGATCACACCAGCGACAACAGCGTCGCCACCGCCGCCATCGCGCTCGGTGCCTGCGTCGTGGAGAAACACGTTACGCTGTCCCGTCAGGGTGGCGGACCGGATGACAGCTTTTCCTTGGAACCCGACGAATTCGCGTGCTTATGCCGCGATGCGCGCCGTGTGTGGTCTGCATTGGGACGCGTCACCTATGCGCGCACCAACAGTGAAAAACAAAACAATTGTTTCCGACGATCTTTGTATTTCGTCAAACCCTTAAAGGCTGGTGATCGTATTGACGCCTCCGCCATTCGCAGCGTACGCCCCGGATACGGCCTTGCCCCCAAACACCAGGCGGCGCTCATCGGCTGCACCGTCAACACATCTGTTGATTACGGCGACCCGGTCACCTGGTCTGTTATTCACAGCCCTCCTGCTCAAAAAGACATCAAAAAAGCACAAGATAATGTGCTTTAAAAATCTTCATAAACGACTAGCAAGCCCCATCTCATTGAGCGACAATATCCCCTAACAACTCACATTGTTATGAGGCGTCAACATGCTCGACACACTCATCCTCTCCCGCGTACAGTTTGCACTTAATATTAGTTTTCACATTTTGTTTCCGACCATCAGCATCGCGCTGTGTTGGTTTGTCCTCTTTTTCAAAATCCGATTCGACCAAACACAGAACCCAGTTTGGATGCGCGCTTACCGTTTTTGGGTCAAAATATTAGCCCTGACCTTCGCCTTAGGGATCGTGAGCGGCGTCACCATGTCATTTCAGTTTGGCTCCAATTGGCCTGGCTTCATGGAAAAAGTCGGCAATATTGCTGGTCCACTACTGGGATACGAAGTACTCACAGCGTTCTTTCTCGAAGCCACATTCCTAGGCATCATGCTGTTTGGGATACACCGCGTTCCCAGCAAAATGCACACCTTCTCCGCATTTATGGTCGCGGTGGGTACAACGCTGTCGGCTTTTTGGATTCTGGCGCTCGATTCCTGGATGCAAACGCCAAGCGGTTTTGAAATACAGAACGGGGTTGTACACGCCAGCAACTGGTGGGCCATCATATTTAACCCTTCGTTCCCCTATCGCATGACGCATATGCTCATCGCGTCAGGACTCACCACCGCATTTTTAATTGCAGGTATTTCAGCCTACCGTATCCAACAAGGAGACGCCAAACACGCCCCACAACTGGCTCTCAAAACTGGCCTAATTGTCGCAGCGCTACTCGCCCCAGTTCAGGTCTTTATCGGCGACCTGCACGGTCTGAACACATTTGAACACCAACCGCAAAAAGTTGCAGCGATGGAGGGCGTCTGGCACACGGAATCGGGTGCGCCACTGCTGCTGTTTGCGGTGCCGGATGAATCACAAAAAACCAATCACCTGGAAGTCGGTATTCCAAACCTGGCCAGCCTCATTCTCACGCACGACCTCAACGGCGAAATCAAAGGTCTGTCCGAATTTGACAGTGAGCCCCCACCCGTCGCTCCTATTTTTTACGCTTTTCGCCTCATGATCGCGATAGGCGTACTCATGTGGGCATCAGCTTGGTTAGCGTGCTACCAATTGTATCGCCACAAGACCTTACCGAAACGCACCGTAAAATGGCTAAACTGGATGACTTTTTCCGGCTGGTTCGCCACGCTGGCAGGTTGGTATGTTACCGAAATGGGCCGTCAACCCTGGCTCGTCAACGGACTGTTAAGCACCCAAGAAGCGGTTACCACCGTCCCCCCCTCTCACGTTGGCCTTTCTCTGCTTATGTACGGCCTGGTCTACGCCATCCTGCTGGTGGCCTACATTCACACCCTACGCTTAATGGCCAGGCGCTCAACACAAATTGAAGAATATGAAACGCCGAACACGCCGTCGTCCTCTGATCCAGTTTTCTCTACTGCGCCAGGAGCTTCCGTATGATTTCCGCTGACGTCTTGTCCATTATTTTTGCCGGCCTTATGGGACTTTCTGTGATCGTTTATGCGATCCTCGATGGCTACGATTTAGGTGTAGGAATCGTATTGCCCATTAACACAAACGCCGAGACTGAGCGCGACACCATGATCGCATCAATCGGTCCTTTTTGGGATGCCAACGAAACCTGGCTGGTGCTGGCCGTCGGTTTATTATTGGTCGCCTTTCCCGCTGCAAACGCCCTGATACTGACCAAGCTGTACCTGCCTGTTGCACTCATGCTGATCGGTTTAATCCTACGCGGTGTGGCGTTTGATTTCCGCGCTAAAGCTGCGATTGCTCATAAATTAGCGTGGGATCGCGTATTCAAAATGGGATCGATACTCACCGCTCTGACGCAGGGTTACATGCTCGGTCAATACGTGATGAGTTTTGAACAAAGTCTAAGCAGTTTCTTATTTTGTTCCCTTTCTGCGTTAGGGGTCACAGCGGCTTACAGCTATATAGGCAGCACGTGGCTCATCATGAAAACCGAAGGCGAACTGCAAAAACGGAGTATACGCTGGGCGCGACTCAGCGGTCGTGCCAGCTTTATCGGCGTTCTCACTGTTTCTCTGATCAACCCGCTGGTCAACCCCAGTGTGTTTGATCGCTGGTTTCAATTCCCATTAATGATGTTCGTTCTGCTCATTCCCATCTTATGTTTTCTGGCGTTTTTATTTAACGAGATATTGTTGGCGCGATTACCCAAACCGAACGATCGTCATTGCTGGCTACCATTCATGATGGTGACACTCATCTTTATCATGTGTTTCTCCGCCTTGGCATTCAGTTTTTTTCCTGACATTGTGCCCAACAAGCTCACAATTTGGGAAGCAGCCAGTGCACCAGAATCGCTGATGTTTATTTTATGGGGAGCACTGTTTGTGGTGCCGGTAATACTCGTGTACACCGCTTTTTCTTATAAAGTATTCCACGGTAAAGCGACCGAACTGCGCTATTACTGAACCGCAATCTACGCTTTTGTAAACCATTCATCACTTACAGTCCAGGAAGCAAACATCATGATCTGGTTTTACAAACTGCCCCACAGAGCACTGTTTCTATTCTTTCTCACCATCGGTACAGCCAGTGCACACACCGGTAGCGGTTCGGCCAGTGGCTTTATCAGCGGTTTTACGCATCCGATTCTGGGCTGGGATCACCTGATTGCGATGCTTGCCGTGGGTCTGTGGGGTGCGTTTTTGGGCAATCCTTCGATTTGGCTTCTTCCCATTGTATTTCCGCTTGTGATGACCTTCGGTGCTACTGCGGGTATTGTGGGTACCCCCATTCCAGGAATTGAAATCGGCATTGCCATTTCCGCCGTGACACTCGGTGCCCTGGTGGCCTTCGCCGCTCGCCCACCCATCTGGATTTCAAGCACACTTGTTGGTATTTTTGCACTGTTTCATGGCTACGCTCACGGTACTGAACTGCCGCAGAGCGCTAATCCATTGGTGTACAGCGTGGGTTTCGTGACGGCAACAGGCGTTTTGCACTTGCTTGGCATCGGCTTTGGTTTGATCGCACGCTGGCCTGCCGGAAAAATTGCAGTGCAAACGGGGGGCAGCTTCATTGCATTAATGGGCATTGCATTCCTTTCAAAGATTGCATCATGACTCGCCCCATTCTTGTTTTGTGGCACGTTTTGTGGCCCAGTCACTTGTTATTGCCACTCTCAACAGGATTATTTTTCGGCCAACAACAGCTTAATAACAAACGCATTATTTCGATCTTATTTTTAATTGCAACCACACTGGGACTGTTCGGTTCCTGGTTTTTCATCAATCTTAAAATTGAAACATTCCTGTTAATCGCTTCAGCCCTTACCGGACTGCTCATCGCCGCTCACGCTTCCGCGCTCACCACCCTGATGCGATTCGGCTATATGGGTATGGCAGTTGTCGTAGGTTTATCCCTCGGGTTCGACTCAGCTCAAGAAACCCTATCTGGAACGGGACAGGTGTTGTCGCTGTGCGGCAGTGGCATCAGTTTTTTCATACTGCTCACGGCACCGATGCTGCTGAGCAGCTATTTCAACCAAAAAAATTGGCAAAAAATTGGCATCCGCGTCATGGGCTCCTGGATAGCGGCCAGTTCAGTCCTGGTATTGACGGTGTTGTTTACCTTAAACGCGTAACTCAACCCCTACAACAGACACTTTACATCTAAGCAATACCAAAACCATATCATCAAGGTAATATAAAAAACGTTCAATAGAACGTCACACGTGACCACACACTCTGTTTTATATCAATTTTCACCGTCTCGTAAAGCAATCCCACTCATAACTTAAAATAATATACTCTAAAATCAAATATTTGTTTACCTGTCGTAATGATGTGTTCACCTATTTCGCATGGGTGCTTGATTCACCTGACACACTTATCTACACCTAGAAGTAAGGTTGTGTTTCATTAATTCATTCAGTCTTAGTCATCCTGAGATATCCCCTATTTCACAAGTCTGTGGCCAAGGAAAGCCGTATCAGTTACATCTACAAATGATGGACGGAGAAAGTAAGGGCGTAAAGGCTGTGTATGAGCTTTTATCATTATGAGTCGTTCATCATCGCATCATCCCTTGTCGCCTCGTCAATCTGTGCATCTGCTTGCACAAGAACACCCTGATGACGAACAGCGCCCTTTCTATACACCGGTTTATCATGAGACGGCTGATCGCGCAGCAGGCGTATCGGCGAAAATCCTAAACGAACCTTTACTCGAAACCTTACTGCCGGGCATGGCCTATTTTATACCGCTTACGGAGCGAGACTGTTTATCCGACTGGATACGCCAGAGTGTTTTACAACACACAAGGGGTATTTTATGGGATATCACGGCCCATAAAAATTCGCAGACATTAAAAGCGGCGTGTTTGCGAGCATACGCCGAAATCGCATTATCGATTTGGCCACACTGGTATCAACACCCCTCCACTCAAACTCATAAAAATGGTATTCATTTTTCCAAAACGTGGTTTAATCTCGCCAATCAAAAATGCGAACACGGTTTTCTACCACTGGTCAAAAAAACAACTCTTGCGGTAAACGCAGAACAACTATCGCTGGCGCTCTCGACCGTAAAAACGGTTCATTTTTGGAACGTCCTCGACGATGGTTCACAGACTCATCGCTCAGACTCTCATCAACTGATCCGTTCCCTATCGTTATTAGCAGAATGGTGGTCCCGTACAACACACTCCACCGTATGCCTCATTGCAAACCCAAAATGGCGCAATACGTCAGCAATCGATCACATTGCATACCATCAACTTGATCCCAATGCGCTGTGGATCAAACCAACTACACAACACATCAAGCATCCAGACCCGTCTCGCTCGGATCCGAAAGCAAGCCCACTCACCAGCAATCCGCCATCGATCGTAGAACCGGTTTCGACAGACCCAGAAGTACCTTTAAAAACGTTTCCACACCACGCCAGCATGACACCTTTGATCGGTGTACCGCATCCGCTGAGCCCTGGGGAGCAATTGCTGTTTAAAACGCTTGAAGATGATCCATCCACACGCGGACTGTTCAAACCCAATATGCGCGTGCAAACCCGATGGGGTCAACACTATATCGTGGACCTGCTGTGCGCCGAGCACCACGCCGTCATCGAAATAGACGGTTTCAGCACGCACAATTCAGCCCAACAATTCCGCTTAGACCGTCAACGCGACTACGAACTGACCGTGACCGGTTTTTGCGTTATTCGATTTTGTCACAATACGGTCATGTCTGACGTACAAGGCGTGAAAGAAAAAATCCAAATCTTCATCAACTACCTACAATCCAGGAGCGTTAATCGTGCAATTTAAACCCATTTCATCAAAGCAAATCATCGTCATTTGGAAACTAATGCTAGCGGGTAAGCCAGTTCGACTCAAGGAGATGCGCCCAAAGCTAACTCCCGTAAAAAAATTCCGCAAACCCATGGAAGACGCCGGTTTGATCGAAATGATCAAAATAGACAAAAAATTGTATTACAAATTAAACGACGAAATCGCTTGGGACTGGGCAGCGACAAATCTCAATTTAGAACCCTATCTCCATTTATTAAACAAATCCACCTCGACGGGTGATCTATTTGTTTCCGTATTGAAAAAACTCGAGCAATACATTGACAACAGTGACGCCACCTTAGCGGATGTGCTCTATCCGGAACGATTACCAGAACGCGCGCCAGAACAGACATCTGAACACGCTTCCGAGCCTTTTCCACAGCGCCCAAGCTATGACAATATTGTGTCTACCCCAAGCTCACATGATGAAATCGATTTCAAATACGTCAAATACGTCAAAGACAAAATAACCCACACCTACCAAAAACTCAGTTCAGGCCAAAAGAACAGTCGCATACGCTTGTCCGCACTAAAAGCAGAATTACCAGAAATCTCAGTAAAAACTTTGGATGAATGCATTAAATGGATGCAACAAGAAGATTCGCTGGTGCTGTTTTCAATACAAGATTTTTCTGAGCTGACGCCTGCCGATGAAGCCGCCGCCATCTTTGTAGGAACCGGAAAACCACGACATATTGTAATGATGGGGTAATAATCATGGGTGCTGCACCTTTTTTTGATGTTAATTTTGACTGGGTTGAACGGTTTGACGACATTTGGCGCGATCACAGCAATCACATTGCGGGCGTCAATGATCACGTTGTCACTGAAATCATCCAAGCCACTCGTCGCATTCAAAACCAAACCACTGAAATGTCACCGCTTGGCTTGATGTTCGTGGGTACGGGCGGCAGTGGTAAAACACACTTACTGAGCACCATCCGACAGGAAGCCATTCAGGAAGGCTTTAATTACGTGGCGGTGGATTTGACCTCAGTGAACAATTTTTGGGACACCATCTTACTGAATTATCTGCAAGCGTTGGATCGACCGTACGCACAAGGTCAAGCTCAGTTTAAAGGTATTTTAGAACGATTAATTCAATTGGTGATGCCGAAATTTTCCAGCACAGATGTACTGAAAAGACTCGCCACCACCGACGCCCCGCAGCTGATTCCTTTTACCACCAAGTTTATTGCGGCGCTGGGTAAATCGTATAAGAAAGAAATCATTCACTATCAAGACGTGGTGCGAGCGCTGGTGTATTACAACTCCGACAACATGGCGATCAGCGATGTTGGCTATTCCTGGCTGCAAGGTATGCCACTGAATGAACAGCTTGAGACCTATCAGTATCGACAGCACACACCAGAACCGATGAAAATCGTGGAGGCCATATCGTGGCTCATGGCTCGAAAAGGACCGACCATACTGGCCATTGATCAGCTGGACGCCATTGTTGCTGAACACCATCAATCTGCGAATTGGCGCGATGATGAACCCAGCGACGAAACAATGAAATCGCGTGCCATTGTTGAAAGCATTGGAGGCGGCTTATCCGCCTTGATTGATCGCGTCACCTGCAAAACACAAGTGGTCGTCTCCTGCCTCGATGCCACACGAGACTGCCTCGATAAAACGCTGGCAACCCACATGGATCGTTTTCAAGCGCCCATGATTTTAAAACCGCTTGTACACGACGACTTGTGTGCAAAATTGGTCACGGCTCGCCTGAACCCCGCGTATGAAAAAGTCCAATACACACCGCCCTACCCATCGTTTCCGTTCAGTAAAACTGCCTTAAGTGAACTCAAAGACCTATTTCCACGTGATATTTTAAAAGAGTGCGAAAAGTTTAAACAGCACTGCAAGACGGTACAACGTGTGTACGAGTTAACCTCATTTTCAACCATGCACGAGCCAGAGCCGCTGCACAGCACAAAGAACTGGGCGAATTAATTAAGCAGGGTTTGATTCTGTTAACGAAAGAACACCCCTGGCCGGACAAGGTGGATGTGCTCGTGGACAGCGCCCTGCGGCAAAAAAACGAAATGGCCCTTTTTCACGCGCGATTCCGCGTTATCTTTCATCATGATTCGGATCGAGAGTTGCATTTTGTGTTTCGCGTGTTGCAATGCACAAACGCGCGCTCTTTCCAATGTCGACTGAAAGCGGCGCTCACGGAGTCAGGCATTGATAAACACCTCTCATTCCGAAAACTCATTATCCTCCGAAACGAGCCATTTCCCCATGGCGCGAAGACGCAGCAGATGATCAACGACACCCGCCACAACGGTGGTTTATTTTTACCCGTTCCACCTGACGAACTGACAACTTTATTTGCCTTGAATGAACTGCAACACTCGGAACCAAGCGGTTTCGACGCGTGGTTGAAAAAACAAAAACCGTGTAGCCAGTTGTCCCTATTCGCCAGTATTTTTGAACACGCCTCGATCAAAACATTGGAAGAAAACACTGGCGACACAAGGCAAGCAGCTCCCACTGCGCAAGCCATCTTTTCTACGCCTCCCAGCGCAGCACGCGAAGCCGCCGTTACGCCACTGAGTGATACGGCTTCACCGCCTTATTCTGACGCGTCCAATCTCGACGTGCCCGACACCGTATTTGTGGGGAATCGATTGATCGGCAGCACCGTGGGCGAACCACTGACGATTTCACAGCAATCGCTTCAAACCCACACATTTTTGGTTGCAGGCTCCGGCTCCGGAAAAACAGTCTTGGTGAGGCGCCTGATTGAAGAATGCGCGCTGAACGGCATTCCCAGTATCGTGATTGATATCGCCAATGACATGAGCCGACTCGGTGATCCCTGGCCTACACCACCTGACTCGTGGAGCGAAACGGATAAACAAAAAGCGGAACGCTACCACCGTAACACCGAAGTGGTCGTATGGACACCCGGAATTGATGCCGGTAGACCGATGAATATTCCACTCCTCCCCGATTTACACGCACTGGCAAACGACCCAGATGGTCCAGATGACCTAAAAAGCGCGATAAATCTGGCGCACCGCGCCTTAGCGGGTTTACTCGCCTTAAGAAGCTCAAATCGAGACACACTGAAAGCAGCCGTTCTGAATCATGCACTCACTTACTTTTCACAACATCATCCCGGTGATTTGTGTGCCTTCATTGATTTACTGTCTGAATTGCCACCTGAAGCATCCGATCTAGACAACGCCGGTAAAATAGCAGCGGAAATATCCAATTTACTCAAAGCGAAACTGGCCATTGATCCCTTATTATTACCGGGCAAAAACGTCATCAATCCCGCTGAATTGTTTGGCGTCAATTCAGCCAAAACCCGCATTTCAGTCATCAACCTTTCGGGCTTGAGCAGTTTAGAAAAACAACTCAATTTCGTGAATAATTTGAGCATGCATTTGTACATTTGGCTCAAAAAGAACCCAAAAGCCATGCGCGGTCTGTTTGTGTTTGACGAAGCAAAAGAGTTTATTCCTTCTGGTAAGAGCACCGCCACTAAAGACACGCTCAGACGTTTTGCCGCTCAAGGGCGCAAATACGGCGTCGGCATGGTGTTCGCCACTCAAATGCCCAGAGGCATTGATCATGAAATCACCGGCAATTGCAAAAATCACTTCTACGGTCGAGCAACATCACCAGCGGCCATCGATACGGTCAAACAACTTGTTCAGGAGCGCGGAGGCAGCGGTACGGATATTGGGAAGCTCGATCGGGGTATTTTTTATGCCGCAACGGAAACCGTTACCGCACCGTGCAAAATCAAAACCCCACTGTGCTTATCGTATCACCCCTCTACACCCTTGACCGAAGACGAGGTAGTGCAACGCGCGAAACAATCACGCTAACCCTTCCCCTACACCTCGATCTGACGTACGCTCTGTTCTCAATCATGCATGCACTGAACAACACGCAGAATGAGCGCAGAACCATGCCTTACATTGTTGGACTCACGGGTGGCATTGGCAGCGGCAAATCCGCTGCCGCTAGCCGCTTTATTCACAACGGTATTCTTGTGGTCGACGCCGACGAGGTCGCGCATGACATCCACGCCCAACCCGCCGTTTTGGAAGCCATTGCCGCACACTTTGGGCCTGAGGCCATCACCACTGATGGTGTACTCAACAGACGCTACTTAAGACAGCGTGTGTTTGATCACGACGCTGATCGACAGTGGCTTGAAGCTTTGTTACACCCCAAGATTCGCGAGCGAATGCAGCAAGAACTTGCTCAAGCCAGCAGTCCCTACGCCATCTTATCCGCACCTTTGTTACTGGAAAATGGATTGGATACCCACACAAACCGTATTCTGGTTATTGACGCGCTCGAATCACAGCAGCTGGAACGCGCCGCCGCACGCGATCACACTTCCCCGGAGGCGATCGCGAGCATCATCGCGAAACAAATTTCGCGAACAGACCGGCTCGCTCGCGCCGACGATGTGATCGACAACTCCGGTCAGCTCAGCGAACTCATACACGCTGTGGACACGCTCCACGACACCTACCTGCGTTTAGCCGCAGAACACGCGAGAACGGTCCATCAGCACTGCTCACGATGACCGTGCAGCACGCGCCTTCATTTCTTGGCGACGCGCGTGCAAAATCAGTTCTGTGTAACCGTTGGGCTGCTCACACCCTTTAAAGACCAAATCGCAAGCGGCTTGAAACGCGATGCTATGCTCGAAATCCACCGCCATAGGCTGATACAGTGCATCGTCTGCATTTTGCCGATCGACCACCGCCGCCATGCGCTGAAACGTCTCCATCACTTGCTCGGTGGAAACCCATCCGTGATACAACCAATTCGCAATGTGTTGACTCGATATACGGAGAGTTGCTCGATCTTCCATCAATCCCACATCGTGTATATCCGGCACTTTTGAACACCCAACACCTTGGTCTATCCAACGCACCACGTACCCTAAAATGCCTTGGGCGTTGTTATCCAATTCTTCCTGAATGTCCTGATCACTAGGTCGATCCCCCTGATGCAAGGGCACACGCAGTATGTTCAACAAGGTGTTTTCTGCTGGTAAACGATCCTGCAAGGCCAGCTGACACGCCGCAACGTCTACCGCATGGTAATGCATCGCATGCAAGGTTGCCGCCGTCGGCGATGGGACCCACGCGCAGTTGGCACCAGACAAGGGATGCGCTTGCTTCGTTTCCATCATTTGCGCCATTTTATCCGGTTTGGGCCACATGCCTTTACCAATCTGAGCTCGCTGGTGAAACCCCGCCGCCAATCCACACTCGACATTCCACGCTTCGTAGGCTGCCAGCCACGCTTCTTGTTTCATGCTGTCTTTACGCACCATGGGCCCCAAACGCATGCTGGTGTGCATTTCATCACCGGTACGATCCAAAAATCCCGTGTTAATAAAAATAACACGCTCTCGTGCAGCAAAAATGCAGGCCTGTAAATTAACCGTTGTACGTCGTTCCTCATCCATAATACCGATTTTCAGGGTATTCACCGGCACATCGAGCGCCGACTCCACCGCGCCAAATAAATCACGGGTAAACGCCACTTCTTCAGGACCATGCAACTTCGGCTTTACGATGTAGACGCTGCCTAAACGACTGTTACGATGTTGCCCCAAAGAACGTAAATCGTACAACGCAATTGTGGCTGTTATCATCGCATCGAGTATCCCTTCAGGGACCGGTTCGCCTGCGCACAATATCGCATCACTCAGCATCAACAAACCCACGTTCCGGATCAATAATAAACTGCGTCCGGGAAGACGTCGTTCACGATCCGGCTCAGGCGCCTGATAGACGCGATCCGAATTCAAGCCCCGCTCCACCACTTGATGACCCTTGTTAAAACGGATCGCCAAGTCACCGCGCATCAACCCCAACCAATTCCGATACACCTGCGCTTTGTCTTCTGCGTCTACCGCCGCAACCGAATCCTCGCAATCCTGTATCGTGGTAATCGCTGCTTCCAGCAGCACGTCTTTTACGCCTGCGGCGCTGGTCCGCCCCACCGGGTGTTCGCGATCAATTTGAATTTCGATGTGCAAATGATGATGACACAGGAGTAACGCTTCGGGTTGCGACATGTCACCCTGAAAACCCACAAAATGATCGGGCTCAGCCAGTGAAGTTGACCCACCTTGTTTCAGCGAAATCGCTAAGTGACGCCTTCCCGCTTCCAAAATAACGGTATAAGACGACACATCCGCGTGCGAACCCGATGCCAGAGGAACGGTTCGATCCAAAAATTCCATCGCGAAAACCACCACTTTTTCCCCTCGTACGGGGTTATAGTGATCGCCTTTTTCAAAACCAGCCGTCTCCGGAATCACGTCCGCCCCGTAAAGTGCGTCATACAAACTGCCCCAACGCGCGTTCGCCGCGTTCAAGGCATAGCGCGCATTGGAAACCGGCACCACGAGTTGAGGCCCGGCAATCGAGGCCACTTCCTCGTCCACGTGATCGGTGGAAATGGTAAACGGTTCGGGTGCAGGCGTTATATAACCAATTTTTTGCAGAAATTGGCGTGTTTCTTCCGGTGATAAACCATCTGGCGAGATGCCCTGAGCCCGGTGTTCATCACACCAAGCGTCTATCTGTGCTTGCAAAGAATCGCGTTTTGCCAATAACTCACGATTTTGTGGCATAAAGGTTTTCAGAATTTTTTCAAAATGAGACCAGTAAACTGAAGCATCTATATGCAATGCAGGTAAGACTTCATCTTCGATTAAGTGTCGCAACGGCTCAGCGATGGCCAGATCAC
>JARRRL010000036.1:0-21831 GCA_037380725.1 Gammaproteobacteria bacterium
GATCAAGGAGCCTTTTTGCTCAGGGCCAGAAAATTGGCCCGCAAGTATGGGCTATGTGAAACTTAAAAACGCAAAAATAATAACCTTCCCAATAGAGCCCAAAAAAACAAAAGTTTCAATGATTTTGAGTGAAAAAATAGAAAAGGATCTATATCGTCAAATTCACGATGTTGAGTATTGGGATACAAAGGGAAATCACTATAGGGTGTTTACCATCAGTAATGCCTCTAGTGAAGAGTGCTCTATGAGTGATGTTAAAGTATTTCGGGTCGAAGAAGTCAAATAAATGCCTAATAGGACAAACGGTAGGATGAACGGGACATAGGATGAACGAGACAGGCATGATTTAGGGTGTCAGTAAAAGAATGTTTCTTGATCGCCATCCAATGCACACATCTTTTTTAAGAATTTTACAGGAGCATATGAAAGTAACTGTAAATCTTAAATTGGATATCCAGCTTACTAAGAAGCATTTTAAGCCCGCTATCCTGCGAAAACGTGTGGCGAGCGGAAAACCCTTGGAGCCACCCCTCTCCGGTTGAACCCAAAAGCTCCTCTCATTGGAGGGTATCGGATCGCGAAAGACCTAATCGGTATCCAACAGGCGGATAGTTGGCCGGGACGCAATGAGAAGCGGGCCTCCCTTGCCAAGATAGCGTTGTAATACAACGCACGCCCTGTCTATGTGCTAACAGCAATCGCAGGCGAAAAAATAAAAATGGCGCACTTCGAAAGAGAAACTTCGAACCGCCTTTTCCAGACATTAGAGGAATGGAATGACTTCCTCAAGAAGTATGCGCCATTCTTCAAGGAGGTGGCGTAATGAGCACTCTTTCAACAAATTCATATAAAAACAGCAGCTTACCTGCTCCATTCTCTTTGAGACTGACCTTTGAGGAACGCGCTGCCCTGGAACAATCGGCTGGCAATCGCCCTCTGGGAGCCTATATCCGCTCGAAGCTCTTTGGCGGCACAGAAACACCGAGAAAACGGCGCAGCCGCACCAGGAAGCCTCTAAAAGACGAAAAAGCCCTGGGTGAGCTATTGGGTAAACTGGGTGAATCCCGGCTTGCCAGCAACGTCAATCAACTTGCCAAAGCTGCCAATTCTGACTCCTTGCCAGTCACACCGGATACCGAAAAGGCCCTCCAAAATGCCTGTGACGATGTAAGAACCATGTGCATATTATTTATGCAGACTCTGAGCTATTACTCTTCGGAGGTGTAGCCATGATTTTGAAGGGAAGCCAGCGCTCAGGAGGTAAACAGCTCGCAGCTCATCTGCTTAAAACCGAAGACAATGAACATGTCGAGGTTCAGGAGCTGCGGGGGCGTTATCTCTGAAGACCTGCCCTCTGCCTTCAATGAAATCCATGCTGTAAGCAAGGGAACCAGAGCCAAGCAGCCCTTTTCTCCCTCAGCCTCAGCCCGCCTCCCATCCTGCGTGTGAACGGTATAGATCAGTAGAAAATTGTCCATTAAAAACCATATATGTCCAAAAAATTGTTTGATTGTGTCCATTAAATGATGTAAGTTGATTTAATGGACACTTAAAGAGGCAACCATGGCATCAGACGCACAAAGTGAAATAGAGAAAATTCTCGCCATTCTGGAGAAAAGCCCAGAAGGATTGTCTACTAGCAAAATTTCAGAATTAATAGGTTTTTCTGCTAATTACAAGACATTGCAGCGCCGCCTTGTCAGCATGTCGGACGATGGGCTCATACTAAAAGTGGGTGAGAAAAAGGCCAGAAAGTATTATCCCGTCAATGTGTCCAAAAAAGAAAATATTGGACATTTATCGGACAGCACGCACGAGATTTTTAGTCCAGAAAGTCAGAATATCCTTAAGTTTTTGGACACTCCACCCCATGGCCGCCCAAAAATGTCCTATAACCGTGTTTTTTTGGACAGCTATGACCCAAATAAAACAGCGTATGTCCCGGAAAAGGTCAGAAAACAGCTATACAAGGAAGGCAAACGCTTCGACAAGTCACTAGCAGCAGGCACCTACGCGCGGGAAATTTGCCAGCGGCTACTCATAGACCTGCCCTATAACTCCAGCCGCCTGGAAGGCAACACCTACTCACGGCTGGATACGCAAAAGCTCGTTGAGGACGGTATTACAGCAGAAGACAAGGTTCACGAAGAAACCGTTATGATTATGAACCACAAGGAAGCCCTTCTGTTCCTGGTGGAAAACGCGCAAGATATTGAGCTAAACAGCCTGACGATCCGCAACCTACACCATTTGCTGTCGCAAGATTTGCTGGCAAGCCCTGAGGCTTGTGGCAATATCCGGTCTTCTATAGAAGTGAATATTGGGCAATCGACCTACAAACCGCTAAACAACCCTCTTCTGCTCAAAGAGCTATTCGAACTTATTTTACTAAAAGCCCGCAAGATCAAAAACCCGTTTGAGCAAAGCTTCTTTTTGCTGGTGCATCTTTCCTACTTGCAGGCGTTTGAAGATGTCAACAAGCGCACTTCACGCCTGAGCTGCAATATCCCCTTTATCAAAGAAAATTTATGCCCGCTCAGCTTTACCGATGTTTCGCGAGATGATTACACCACAGCCTTAGTTGTCATGTATGAAAAAAACAACGTTAACCCCATGCTGGAACTCTATACCTGGGCTTATCTGCGCTCGTGCGAGCAATACGGTGTCGTCAAAAAATCCTTGGGCGAAATTGATGCGTTCCGCATTCAGTACAGACAACAAAGAAAGGAAGTCATGGGGTTGGTCGTCAAGAACGGGTTGCACGCTGATAAAGCAGAAGACTATATCGAAAATTTCTGTAAGAAAAATGATATAGACGAGACTGCAAAATTTACAGCCATGACGCTAGCCGATTTAAGCACATTGCATGCTGGTGCAATCATTGGCTTAGGTATCACTGAAACGCAACTCGAAGCATGGCTTTCGAGCAAGCCATAGATAGGATCAACACCCAAAAACAATCAGGGCTATCTCGGATCCAGTATTGCCTACGACACGGTCTCAATTATGATCAGTTTGGCTATTATGCCAAAATCTCTCCACAACTCAATTCACCAGAACTCAACGTGACTCAGGCCACAACGCCTTCAGATTTTATTCCGCTGAATGTGGTGCAACAGCACACCTCTATAAATCAGTTTACTCTGACCCATCTCGATGGCAGCACCTTGTCGTGGACTACAGCGTGGAGCCCTGCTCAAGTGCTCGATTTTGTTTCAGGCTGGAGAGCGTGAGATGATCCGACCTGACAAAAGCTGCGAACGCATTTTTATTTATCGCAAACCAGTGGATTTTAGAAAGCAAGTCAATGGATTGAGTGCCTTGATACAATTTACCTTAAAACATAATCCCCTGAGTGGTGATTTATTTGTTTTTTTAATCGTTCGGCTAACAAAATCCACATCCTCTACTGGGAGCATAATGGGTTTGTACTGTATGGCCAGTATCTGGAGAAAGACAGCTCTTAAATGGAATTAACATTGATCTGATCATGCCGCATAAACCGTTAAAATATGCATTGGCTGGTTGAAAAACTGGCCTATTTCATACACTATAACGCCATGTGCCAATCAGGGAACGACGCGCAGCAGGCGCTCATCACAACACTTACCCAAAAAATCGATAAACTGAAAGCAGAGAATCGAGAACTCTGTGCGCTTGTTGATGATCTTCAAGAAAAAAATCAATTATTGAACCAGATAATTTTTGGTTCCAGCAGTGAGCAATCCGAGACGATTAATCCCAGTCAGACGAATGGCAACCAAAATGATGCGGTCCTTGATCAAGAGGTTGAGCCAAACGCGGCAGTCAATGATGACAGCATCAACCCTGAACCCGACCCTCAGCAGAAAGGCGGTGACAACAAGATATTTTGAGGCTATGAAGCAACTGATGACCTTGATTGCAGTATAGTGTAGCGGATCCAAGTTGAGTGTTTTGTACTTCTATACTTGTTATGAGTTGTTATGCGAACAATATATGAGGGAGTTGGCGTTTTAATGAAAGCATCAGGATGGTCTATTACTAGGATTTTAAAATGTCTTCTGATATGTATGTTATCTCTACAATTATTTGTTGTTGGTTTTTTCTTTGTGTTGGAGGAGGGGATGAAGTCGTATGTTCCCTTGGAGAAAATGTCCGTGAGTTCGAGCAGTGATGTAATTTTGATCAGCGTGAAGAATGTTGAAATGGTAGATCGACATATATTTTTGGAAATTTCTGGTATCCCAGGTGATCCTGATACTAGTCGTGGAGATACTATTATCAATACAAAAGTTGTATGCAAAGGTAGGGTTGCTTTTCAGAATTTGGAAAAAATGGACGTTTCGTACACTCGTTCAAGAGCTGTGGTGTCCTTGGTAAGAAATGTTACGGCGCATAACTGTGAAGTTGAAATATTTTTAGATCCAAAGCATTTCTCTAAGCTTGTCGATGGCAGGGTGCTTGTAGTTCGTTCTGCGTGGGGGGAGGTCTTTGGTGTTGACTTAAGGGATTTTCCAGTTTTGTTTGGTTGTTTGGCAATCATTTTATATATTTTTGCTTGGTATATTGGCTTTAATTCTGGTTTGCCATTGATTATTGGGGGAGGGGTAACTTTGGCATTATGTATTTTATATTTTTTCTTAGAAAGGAGTAAGGTGTGACGTTTACGATTCAGCCATATGCAGCCATGGCGTTATGCTCAGGGTGCACCGCGCCTATGAACAGAACTTCTTCATCGTCAGGTTTTTCCTCCATGAAGCGTTCGTAGAACTCCACAAATAATTCCTGGGCCTCACGATCCGGTTGACCTAGAACCAATTTTGGCTTCTTGAATTAATAACCAATCCGATGAAGCAAATCTCTCATTCCACTCGATGTATATTCAATCTAAAAACTGGTCTTAACGAATTCAATAACAGCATTCGTAGTCAGATAGATCTTGCTTTCAAGTTCGGCATTTAACTACTTTTTCTCGTCGCCAATGCCCCAACGCTGCTCATGGTGGTGACTGAACATTCGCAGTAGCAACGAAGTCATGAGCCAGCCATGCCTGTTGGCAAATGCCCGCCTGGCTTTTGCTCCAGGCCTTACCACTGGCAAAATCGTTTTTCCAGTTGTCAAAGCATTTCTCGATGTCTCAGCGTCGCGAGTACAAAAAGGCGACCAGACCGGCTAAGAGGTCCATGTCATTGGTGAGAAACACTAAGTTCTGACCCTCCGGGGTCATATAATGTATCAGACGCCATTTTTCTGTACTGGCCTTCAGGTTAATGATTTCATCGGAAATAACGCCTTCGTTCAGCTTGTTTTGTATGAAGGACCTGGCTTCCCGTTCTTCAATGACCAGATTCTCCTTCATACGATTGATCACCGTTTGCCGGTAGCGGCGCTTTTGTAAATCCCAAAAAGGCAGCGCAATTGGCCAGCCACAAAGACCCACGTTCCTTGAGCAGACTTCCTTCTTCCTTTGCGTAATCCTTGAGCACGAGCATTTCGTGGTGATTGCGAGTTTCCAGGCGAGCAGCTCTTTTTCGATATTGCTGTTTTGATCTTCCCGATCATACCAATTCCCCAAATAGGTATAGCCAAGTTGATCGCGAAACAGTTTGATTACACGTTTTTGCGTTGCCTTTTCCTTTTAGCCCACTGCCGCCATGGCTCACCCCGTTCTACGTTCTGTCTTTAATAAAATAAAATGTTCAATCAGTCGTATCATCAGCTCTTTTTGATCCGGCAGGCTCTCAGCCACTAATAATGCCAAAGCCACCAACGTATTGTCGTTAATCAACTGCTCCACAGGTTTGGCTAATAAGTGTTGGTTTAAGCGTAGATACCATAAAAAGAGAAAGGAACCACTGCGTTTGTTACCATCGGCCAGCGGGTGATTTTTGATAACAAAATACAATAGATGCGCGGCGCGGCTCGCCACATTAGGATAGAACAGCTCGTCCCCAAATCCTTGTTCAATTGTTGCCAAAGCAGAGGCCAAACCATCACCCCTAAGCTGGCCAAATAGCGCAGTGGCTTCGCCTTTATCCATCAGCACCTGCTTGAGCTCAGTAATTGCATCGAGTGCATCATCTAGTTCAATCGAGTTCATACCACCTTGTTTGGCGTTCAAAGCGGTGAGCGACTGCTCATCATAGCCCTGTAATAGACTCCAGCTGCGAGCATAGTCTTGAATCACACCCAAAACAGCTTCACCATCGCTGCCAACAAGTGATTGATTCAACAGGGTTTTGGAGAGAAGATCCAAAGCTTGACTAAATTCGACGCCCCGTTGCCGCAAACGGCGCTGATTAAGGGTGTAGCCTTCGATCAAATGCTGCTTGAGGGTACGTGTGGCCCAGATACGAAACTGGGTAGCGCGCTTTGAACTGACACGGTAACCTACTGATATTACGACATCCAAACTATAGTGTTTTAACTGCCGTCGAACCTGACGGTTCCCTTCTTGACGAACTACCGAGAAATCCTCGGTAGTTGCGGATTCTGACAGCTCACCGTCTGAATAGACGTTTTTAAGGTGCAAACTGATATTATCAGCAGTCGTATCGAAGAGTTGGCTCATTTGCACCTGTGTTAGCCAGAGCGTTTCCTGCTCCAGCTTGAGGTCTAGCTGAACCTGCCCATCGTCCGAAATGAACAGCTCGGTTTGCGTGGTAATCTCCTGTTGCCCCTGATCGCTCATTGCTTACGTCCCATGCATGCGTTGTTCTTCTTCGATTTCATCATCAACGGCAGGTACACCAACCAAGCGCGTTCGCCCGGTGAGAAGTTCTTGCATCATACCTTGTTTGATGAGTTTTGTTTTCTCAAGCTTTGCTCTCAGAATCTCAACCTCACTTTCCATGCTTCCTAAAATTTCTGATATCCCTTCCTGCTCTTCTTTTGATGGGCAAATTAAAATCAACTCTTTTAACTCCGTTAAACCGATCCTTTGCCTTGTTGATCCAGTGCTCGCTGCAACCGCTTGAGACCTAAAGTATTTGGAGTTTAAAATATACCCAAAGCGTTTGAGATTTAGGTTTTCAACTGTCTGTCAAAAACCCTGAAATCCTCCATCAAGTAGAGTAGCTAGTTCTTTTTACGATCAGCTATTCCCTGATGTAAAATATTTTTCTTGAAAAATTTACAAACTCGCTCAATCAAATTACGCTCCGGTGAATAAGAGGGTAAAAAGACCAAATTGATCCGATCATTTTGCTCTACCCAATCTCTCACTGCGAGGGAGTAATGATAGCGAGCATTATCTAGGATAATATGAAAACGACTAGACAGTGGATATTTTTGGTTCAGAGTTTCAAGCAAAGTAATCGTGGAATCCGCATCGACAGTTTCCGATTCAATGACCGTCACATCCAGCGTTTCCATATTGATAGCGCCATGTAAATTTAACCGCTGGCGTCCTGAATTTATCTGCAGCTTTCTCTTTTGGCCTCGTTTGATCCAGCCATATGCAGCCATGGCGTTATGCTCAGGGTGCACCGCGCCTATGAACAGAACTTCTTCATCGTCAGGTTTTTCCTCCATGAAGCGTTCGTACCACAACTAATTCCTGGGCCTCACGATCCGGTTGACCTGGAACCAATAGCTGAGCGAAATGGCCGTGCCGCCCTTCAAGGCAAAGCACGGCTCTTTGGCAACAGAAGGCAGCACTTTCACCAAGAGTTGAGTATTCCGGACCAACTTGAACACCGATTCCGTTTGAACTTGAACACCTATTCCGAGCGAAGATGAACACCAGTTCGAGTGTTCCGGAATCGGTGCTCTTGATCTCGGAATAGTGGCGCGTTTTTCGCCATTCTCTCTCCTGCGGCATTGATTTACTCCACTTTGCTATCTTCCTGGCTTTTTCACAAAAGAATGAAGTGGCAATGCCAAACGAGAGATTATCGATGCGTTATATCAAAGATGTTTTGCGCCTGAAGTTTGAGGCAAACCTTAGCCATAGACAGATAGCCCATAGCCTGAAAATAGGTATCGGGACCGTCTCACTGTACCTCAACCGAGCCAGGGACGTCGGCTTGGTCACCATGCACCAGGAACTCAAGCGTAAGGGGGTGACTCGACAATTGCTGTGGGAAGAATACAAGCAAGCCCATGGTGACAACGGGGACCAGTATTCTCAGTTCTGCTACCGGGACGACGATTATCCCAACCCGTCCTAAAAAACCCAAAGACAAGCCGAAAGCGGAAATCGGTGTATTATTGGCCCAGCGTTGGGTTCTCGCCCGCCTTCGTCACCAAACCTTTTTCACGCTGGCTTCACTGAACCAATCCAATCGTTTTTTACTTGACGATTTTAATCAGCGTCCGTTTAAAAAACTACCCGGTAGTCGTCTCAGCCAATTTAAGCTATTGGATAAACCCGCGTTAAAACCACTGCCGAAAACACCTTACCAATACACTGAATTTAAACTGATTCGCGTCAATATCGATTACCACGTCGAGTTTGAACGATGCTATTTGCGGTCGCCCGATGAGAGACTTTGATGAAAGTTTTCGAACTTCGATGGATTTTCTCGCAAACCCGCATCAGCCCTGGGCTACAGGCTGTATGGAAGACCGTCATGCAATGATGAAACTGACGTTTGCGGATAGATTGGCATATGTGCATGGAGAGGGTTTTCGAACCCAAAAAACCACCTTAACTTTCAATCACTTAATGACAATTTCGGGTGGTGAAATAAGAATGGCGCGCCCGGAAGGATTCGAACCTCCGACCCCCTAGTTCGTAGCCAGGTACTCTATCCAACTGAGCTACGGGCGCGTACAGCGTACAACAATCAGCAAAGCAATTTACACAATACAGTAATGCCATAAAAAAAGGCTAAGAAAAGCCAGGCAGCTATTCTAACGCCACCATTAGGTGTGTCAACCTAAAAATGCGTGCCACCTAGATATATCAAGTATCAGGGACACAACCGACCGTGGATCCAGCCATTTTATGGCGGAGAGAGAGGGATTCGAACCCTCGATACGGGATAAACCGTATACTCCCTTAGCAGGGGAGCGCCTTCAGCCACTCGGCCATCTCTCCGATCTAAGTCGGGGGCACTGCAACGCCCTAGTCTCTCATCAGACCGAGAAACACACAACACAAGCTCATTCACACTTATAGTAGATATGGTTGATTACACATTCCCAATATCATCGTCATTGGGAGACTCTCGCCCTACCGAATCCTGAGCATGACCCGACACACTGGAGTCGCCATCCGCTTTCTCTTTTTGAATGCGATCCCAAATCTCCTTTCGATGCACCGGAACGTGCTTAGGCGCTTCCACACCAATTCTCACTTGGTTACCCTTAACGCTCAGCACGGTTACCGTAATCTCGTCGCCGATCATTAAGGTCTCGCCTTGCCTGCGAGTCAAAATCAACATTGTAATTCTCCTATTACCCATCACAAACTGCAGTGCTTAACACTCACCATGCTCAAGCGTCGCTGATGGCATATCCCTCTCAATGTACAACAATCCCTCGCTTCAACCTCTTAGACACAGAATTTAACCACAACGTAACCACATTACGATTAACCACTATCCGCCTCAAGCATTGAACAGGTGGCAATTCGCTATGAAACCAACATATCACCACATATCCACTTACTAAATCAGTATCGGTCATATTGAGCAAAAAATAAACATGTTTCACACAAAATTCACGTCTCACTCAGGGCATGACAGCACAAGAGCATTACTGCACTTCACTTTCCCGCTTCTTCGTGCAAGCCAAAGGCCGTGTGCAAGCACCGAACAGCCAACTCCAAATACTTTTCTTCCACGACCACAGAGATCTTAATTTCTGAAGTGGATATCATCAGCATATTAACGCCTTCCTGACCCAAAGCTTGGAACATACGGCTGGCGATATTCGCGTGAGAACGCATGCCCACACCCACAACCGACACTTTCGCGATACGGTCATCGCCGATCACCTCACCGGCCCCCAAGGACCGCGCCGTCTCTTCTAATATGGATCGCGCTTTATCAAAATCGGCTCGGTGCACGGTAAACGTAAAATCCGTTGTGCTGTCCGCCCCCACATTCTGAACGATCATGTCTACTTCTATATTTGCCTCACCAATCGGGCCTAAAATGCGATACGCGGCGCCCGGCACATCCGGTACCCCACGCACTGTCAGCTTAGCCTCATCCCGGTTAAAGGCAATGCCCGAGACCACCGGCTGCTCCATTTCTTTATATTCCCCTTTATCAACCGTAATGAGCGTACCGGGTCCATCCTTGAAACTGGATAATACCCGCAAAGGCACTTTATATTTTCCAGCAAATTCCACAGAACGAATTTGCAATACTTTCGAACCTTGGCTCGCTAACTCCAACATTTCCTCGAACGTGACCGTATCCAATCGACGCGCATCAGACACCACACGGGGATCTGAAGTATATACTCCATCCACATCAGTATAGATCTGACACTCATCCGCCTGCATTGCCGCCGCCAAAGCCACTGCCGTGGTGTCCGAGCCACCTCGACCCAAGGTGGTGATCATACCGGCTTCACTCACCCCCTGAAAACCAGCGACAATCGCCACCTTGCCCGCATGCAATATGTCGCGCAAGCGCTCAGTGGATATGTGTTTAATGCGCGCTTTACCCGCGACCGTATCCGTCACGATTGGCACCTGCCATCCACACAAAGGCACCGCCTCCACACCACGTGCTTGCAATGCAATCGCTAAGGCACCAATGGTCACTTGCTCTCCCGTACTGACCAATACGTCTGTAAAAACCGGATCCACATCGTTATCAAAAGATCGACTGAGTGCCAGTAAGCGGTTTGTCTCACCACTCATCGCGGAGACCACCACAATCACCTGAATGCCTTCAGCGTGCGTTGCAGCTACGCGATCCGCAACCGCTTTTATACGCTCAACCGTACCAACCGAAGTACCACCGTATTTATGAACCAATAATGTCATACGTCTAAAAACTGCCTTATCTTCAACATCATCAACGGTCATTCACGCCGTAACTCGAACAACAAGCTTGTCATCAACTCATACACGCACGAGAGGCCCCATATAGGCCCTACCGGCACCGATGCACGATCAAAATATGCAAAATATTAAATATAAGCTCCGTTGACACTCAGTTCCGTTGACACAGAGGAGCCAGAAATACCATTAAAGAGCAATAATCAAATCGCAGACAGCCACAAGCAACGTTTCAGATTACCCAACTTACCCAACTTACCCACACTACGTGACGAGGACGTCCACCACAGGACAACCCGCTCCGCAAAATCAGTCAGAAGGAAATAAAGGCAAGAACAACGATCGCCTCACGCTGCTGAAATAACTCACGAAGCCCGGCATACCCTAACAACTCTTTTTATACCCTGAACGAACGCTATGTTACCGTACCTCACGACCGAAAAGCCACCGCCACTCTGGTGAAAAATGGCATATCTCTCACGTCTGTGTGATCGATTCGCTACGCGAAGCCACCCAAGCGGGCACAGACCTTAAGGCTGACGCCAATTCGACCGAATTTTGCCCGCCCGCCATAGCCATGTGCGCTGTGCCGCCTCCTTTTCCCCCGACCTGTGCGGCCACGTGATTCACCAAATCCCCCGCCGGACACACCGACGTTAATGATTCCGATACCGTTGCCACCAATTGCACTTTCCCGTCCAATTCCGATGCCAGCACCACAGCGCATACTCCCAAACGTTGGCGCATTTGATCCGCCATGGCTCGAAGCGCTTTACCATCCACCGGCTCAGGTAACGACACCGCCAGCACCTTCAGCGCGCCCACCTGAACCGCTTGCTCGATTAAATCCACGCTCGTACCACTGATCAATTTTGCTTTCAAGCGCTCGACTTCTTTTTCATACTGACGCAGCACATTCAGTTGCTGATCCAATTTTTTCAGCAGCTGATCACGTGGCGCTTTCAATCGATCCGCACAGGCCAATATGGTGTTGTCGTCGGCGTACATAGACGTCAGCGCCGCAAAACCCACCAGCGCCTCGATACGTCGCACCCCAGACGCCACCCCCCCTTCAGCGCGAATCCGAAACACGCCAATATCACCCGTTCGTTTCACGTGCGTACCGCCACACAGTTCGACCGAAAAACCGTCTACTCCCATGGACAATACCCGCACTTCCTCACCATACTTTTCCCCAAACAGCGCCATCGCTCCCGCTGCTTTTGCCGCCTCAGGCGACATCAACGCCGTTTCCACAGGCGTATTCGCCATAATCTGCGCATTCACAAGCTGTTCAACGGCTCTCAATTGCTCCGGTGAAACGGGTTCAAAACTGGAAAAATCAAATCGCAGTTGCTCAGCCGTCACTAAAGATCCTTTTTGCTCAACCTGCGAACCGACAACCTGTCGCAATGCCGCGTGCAGCAGATGCGTCGCCGAATGATGACGCGCGATCGCTTGTCGTGTCGACGTGTCCACGGCGCACTGCACCACCTGACCCGCCTCTGCCGGGATCGTTCCCGTCTGCACACGACCGTGATGCACATACACCGCGCCATTCTTGCTGGTGTGACTGACCTGGAACGACCACGTCGGCCCCGTCAGAACCCCCCTGTCCCCTATTTGGCCACCGGATTCCGCGTAAAACGGCGTCTGATCCAAGACCACACTGCCGGTTTGTCCCGTCGCTAGCTCTCCCTCTTTTCCGTCTTCACCCGCCACCAACAAAAGTTTCGCCTCAGCGGAAAGCTGCGCATAACCCACAAAACGCGTATCACAATCAACCGCAAGCCGCGCGTAACTCTCGGAACCAAACTGATCTGATTTTTGTGAACGCTGACGCTGGGCATCCATCGCTGCATCAAAACCAGCAAGATCCACGGTCATGCCACGCTCACGCACAACATCGGCGGTTAAATCCACGGGAAAACCGTAGGTGTCGTACAAGGTAAACGCCACCTCGCCAGGCAATACATCACCGCTAAAACCCTCAATCGCGTGCGCCAAGTGCCGCATGCCATGCTCCAAGGTTTGGAGAAACTTTTCTTCTTCAATACGAATCACTTTTTCAATCTGCGCCTGCTGGGTCACTAACTCGGGGTAAGCGTTCCCCATTTCCGCCACCAACACCGCCACGCAGTCCGCAAAAAACACCCCTTCGGCACCCAATTGCTTGCCATGTCGCAGCGCACGCCGAATGATGCGGCGCAACACATAGCCCCGTCCTTCGTTATCCGGCAACACACCGTCAGCGATCAAAAATGAACTGGAACGCACGTGATCAGCCAGTACCTTCAAGGACTGCGCGCTCTGGTCCGTCACACCCAATCGTTGAGCAATCCCTGCAAGTATATTTTTAAAAAGATCAATATCGTAGTTGTTGTGCACACCTTGCACAATGGCTGCCACGCGTTCCAATCCCATCCCCGTGTCAACCGACAGTTTAGGCAAAGGCGTCGTACTACCGTCCGCCGAACGCTCGTACTGCATGAACACCACGTTCCAGAATTCAATAAATCGATCGCCATCTTCATCGGGCGATCCAGGCGGCCCACCCGCCACTTCGGGACCGTGATCATAGAACATCTCAGTACAGGGACCACAGGGTCCCGTATCCCCCATGCTCCAAAAGTTACTGTCCGCCCCCAAACGAACCAAACGCGATTCGGGCACCCCGATTCCATCCCGCCACAAGGAGTAGGACTCCTCATCATCCTGATATACCGTCACCCAGATTTTTTCTTTCGGTAACCCCAGCACTTGCGTAGCAAAGGTCCACGCATACTCAATCGCATTCGCCTTGTCATAGTCCCCAAAGCTGAAATTACCCAACATCTCGAAAAAAGTATGATGCCGCGCCGTATATCCCACGTTTTCCAGGTCATTGTGTTTGCCCCCCGCACGCACCACCTTCTGGACCGTTACCGCACGCTGGTAACGGCGTGTCTCTTTACCCAAAAAGACATCTTTAAACTGCGCCATACCCGCATTCGTGAACAACAAAGTCGGATCGTCCACCGGTACCAAGGAACTACTGGGGACAAGCTGGTGACCTCGTTCTTGAAAGAAATTCAAAAAAGCAGTACGAATGTCAGCAATTTTCATGTTCTACCTTAATTTAGTCTGGTTCGATTCACTCAGATTGTGTTTGGGCTTGTGTTTGTGCTTCTGTTTAGGATTGTATTTGAGATCGCGTTTGGGAATGTGTTTGGCGTCACCGAACCAAAGCATTCTCTCTGGACCCGAACGAGTATGCAAGTCATCGCACACAGCGCCTGTGATTAACTGACGAAGTGGGGAGGAACCGGGTATGATAATGCATCACCAGCAACATCCAACATCAACATCTAACATCAGCACAGAACGGATCACATATCCACTACACCGATCACAACTTACCACAGCTTAAACATGAACAAAAAGAAATCAAATCTGCTGCGTTTCGCGTTCCTGCACCCCAAGTACTGGTTTACTTGGCTGGGTCTCGGCATCTTACGTCTTATCATTCTTCTGCCATGGTGCGCGCAGCGTAAGATAGCGGCTTTTGTGGGTTGGTTAATTTATCACCTCGCGAAGCGACGTCGACTGATCGCCAAAACCAACATCGATCTGTGCTTCCCAGATCGATCCCCCGCACAACGCGAGCAGCTCCTGCACCAAACGCTATACGAAAACGCACTGGGTTTAATCGAAACCGGCCATGCTTTTTGGTCCTCCGAGCGCCGATTAACCGGTATTTGCCACTTTTACGGGCTCTCGGCGCTCCAAAACGCATTGAAACGCGGACGCGGCGTTATTCTAGTTGGTGCGCACTACACAACCCTAGACCTAGGTGGTCGGCTCTTTGCTCAAAGTTGCCCGGTGGACATTCTCTACCGTCCACACAAAAACAAACTGTTTGATCAGGTGTTACTGCAATCTCGCGAACGCTGGGCAAACCAGACGCTCACCAACAAAACATTACGGCCTATTATCAAATCACTGCGCAACAATCACGTCTTTTGGTACCCCGCCGATCAAGACTACGGACCACAGCATGCCATATTTGTCCCCTTCTTTCAGCAACAAGCGGCCACGCTGAATACGACAGCACGTCTCAAATCCTTGACCCAAGCCTCAGTGTTTGTGCTCGGCCATCACCGACGAGATGATCGCTTTGAATATGAAATTCACGTCACCGAACTCAATCCCATACCCGAAGATGATCGAACGCTCACGGCGATGGTGAACCAACTGTTAGAACGTGAGATCCAACGTTTTCCCGCCCAATACATGTGGGTACACCGCCGATTCAAAACGCGCCCACCTGGCGAGTCCTACCTCTATCCCTGCTAACTATTCCTATGAACTATTCCTATGAACTATTCCTATGAACTATTCCTACGAACTGTTCCTGCTACAAACTGTTTCTACAAACTGTTCCTGCTACTATCCTACTGATTTCCCCACATTAAGGAGTATGGCGCCATGAGCACAACCGAGGAAAAAATTTTAATTGTGGGGCCCGCCTGGATTGGGGATCTGGTCATGGCAAACAGTTTGTTTCAATTGCTGAAGCAGCACAGCAATCCGTGCACTCTCACCGTACTCTGCCCGCAGTGGAGTCTGCCATTGCTGGCGCGCATGCCAGAAGTCAAACACGCCATGGCCTTACCCTTTAAGCACGGCGACTTTCGCCCCTGCGCACGTTGGCATTTTGGCGCCGCACTGCGCACTCAACACTTTGACCGCGCCATCGTCCTCCCAAATTCGTGGAAATCCGCGTTAATCCCCTTTGCCGCTCAAATTCCTCAACGCAGCGGCTGGCTGGGTGAAGCGCGCTACGGACTACTGAATGACGCGCGCAAACTGGATCCACAGCGCTACCCCAGCATGATCTCACGATTTAACGCGCTCGCGCTTCCAGCACAAGCCGAATTGCCCGCCGCCCCCACGCCGTGCTTACACAGCGACTCGCCACAACGCGCGCAAACGGCAGAAGCCTGGCATCTCACCAATACTCCCTACGTTGCGCTGTGCCCAGGTGCTGAATTTGGCGCTGCCAAACGATGGCCCCCGCAGCAATACGCCGAACTGTGCCAACGATTGCTGCAACACCAGATTTTACCCGTCATCCTGGGTTCCCCAAAAGACACGGAGACCGCACAACACATCGCCTCGCTGGCCCAGTGCCCGACGCGTCAGGTACTGAATCTTGCGGGCAAAACCTCACTGGAACAAGCGATTGACATCTTGGCTGGCGCACAAGCAGTGGTCAGCAATGACTCTGGTTTGATGCACATCGCAGCGGCAGTCGGTCGCCCAGTCATCGCTATTTATGGCCCAACATCACCGACGTTCACTCCCCCCACAGCCCAAACCGCTTTCGTGCTACACACTCAACTCGCGTGTCAACCCTGCCATCAACGGGAATGTCCTCTGCCACATGACCAAAACCACCACGCTTGCATGCTCAACATTTCAGTCGAAACCGTCTGGACTCACCTTGAAACAATCCTTGAGACAACCCTCGAAACAACCCTCGGAACAAACACCGAAACAATCACCGACATCTAATGTCCATGGGAATGGGAATGGGAATGGGAATGGGAATGGGAATGGTTTCATAGGTTGTTTCATACGAATCGCTACACGCTACTGCATCAAAAACTTTTCCCAAATCCAGCGCACCCGTGCACGCTGTGTAGCAAAATCATAAGCCGCCAACAACGGTTTTTGCCCCTGTAACACCAAGGCATGTGTGGTGGCTCGAAAATCCAGATAAGCCTGGGTCAGTAAGGTGGCGTCCTCTTGAGGTAATTTACCAATTTCGACTAAAGCGTTCAGCAATCGAACCGTATCCGTAAATCGTGTTATTTCAGGATTCGTGTGCGACCACAACAGTACACCAAACTGCGCAATGAATTCGATGTCCACCACACCACCCGGGTCTTGCTTGATATCAAAACACGCCATCCCGTCGGTAGAAAAATGTTCAAGCATTTTTAGACGCATCGCGGCAACGTCTTTTTTCAAGGCTTCACGTGAGCGATACTGGCACAGCAGGTCTCGACGAATCACCCCAAACTGTTCTTGCAAGCGCGGACTACCCATCACCGGGCGCGCACGCACCATCGCCTGATGTTCCCAGGTCCACGCCTCCTGCATCAAATACTGTTGAAAATAACGAAACGAATTGACCAATAAACCACTGTCACCCGCAGGACGCAATCGCGTGTCCGTTTCATACAGTCGACCACTGTGTGTCGTTGTGGACAAAATATGAATCAATCGATGCGTTAAGCGCGTGAAAAAAACGCCTTTTTCCAAACTGTGTTCGGGCGAAATACGCTCAGCACTGTCCACATCATGCAGAAAAATTAGATCCACATCCGAACCGTAGCCCATTTCATAACTGCCCATTTTACCAAATGCAACAATCAGGTAATGCTCTTTCAACAAAGCGTCTATTGTCTCTTGAGATAAACTGAGCCGCTCACTGAGCTGCTGCGCCGCAATATCAAAAGCCGCCTGGATCACCACTTGCGCCACGCTCGTCAAACAATTGCTGACGTCCTTCAAGGGCAAACGGTGTTCGATTTCCGCTACCGCAACGTGAAAGACATAGGCGTTTTTAAATTGACGCAAAATTTCCATTTGACTTTCCAAATCATTCTCAGGAACTCGCATCAGTTGCTGTCGCAAGGTATTGGTCAAAATCATCACATCCGATGTTGCCAAATTTTCCGATTCATCCAGTAATTCATCCAATAAAATCGGAAATTTCATGAGGTATTCGGCTAACCACGGCGACGACGCGCACAAGCCCACCAAACGGTCCAACGCCATCGGGTGTTCAAGTAAAAACAACAAATACGCCGAACGCCTCAAAATTTGCATGATAACGGGTAAAACGCGCAATAATACGACATCGGTAGCGGCGTGCTCGACACAACGACTGAGCAACAAGGGCATCAAGCGATCCAAACGATCACGACTGACAGCCGACGGTCTTTTTTGGTCCACATTGCGCCGAAACGCGGCCACCGCTTCCAAAGCCGTGCGACGCGCGTCCTCATCGATCTTAATCAACATCGACGCCATCTGACTATCTGGTAATTCACCGAACCACCACAGCTGAAAACGAGCCATGCGGGTCGCATCATCAACACGCCCCCTCATCGTAGGAGGTGTGATCATCTCGTCGAAATGCGCTCGAACCCGATCACGATGCATCTCCAACTGAGCGAAATAACTTTTCCAATCCGCATAGCCCATCATCAAGGCCAAGCGCAATCGACCGGTTTCATCACTCGGTAAACAATGCGTTTGCTGGTCCGCGACCGCCTGCAAACTGTGTTCACTGCGCCTCAAAAATTCGTACGCCTCTTGCAACGCCGTCACAACCTGCTCCGGCAGTAGGTGCAAACGACACAGCAGTTGCAGCGCCAATCGCAAGGCGCGCTGCTGCAGCACCCGTTGTTGACCGCCTCGAATCAGCTGAAAAGCCTGAGCAATAAATTCAACTTCCCGTATACCGCCTGAACCGGTTTTCAGATTGTGCTCACCCCCTTGTCGGATGACCTCACGATTGATCAGGGCTTTAATTTGACGCAATTCTTCAATAGCGCCGTAATCCAAGTATCGTCGATACACAAAAGGCCGCAATCGCTCGATGATGTGCGCCCCGGCAGCGGGATCGCCGGTAATGGGTCGCGCTTTGATTAAGGCATAGCGTTCCCAACACCGTCCATGTTCCTGGTAATACGTTTCAAATGCATCAAAATGCAGTACCAAATCACCGCTTTGTCCAAACGGACGTAAACGCATGTCCACACGAAAAACAAAACCGTCTTGCGTCACTTTTGATAGGCTATTGATGAGGCGCTGCCCCAAACGCACAAAAAATTCTTGATTGGATAAACACGACGCCGGTTTTTGCTGTTGCGCCGCCTCATCCCACTTCGTCTCGCCCAATTCCGGATACACAAATATCAAATCCACGTCGGACGACAGGTTCAACTCGTACGCGCCCAATTTCCCCATCGCCAGCACCACCAGGCCTTGTGGCACCCCCGAACGCGAATACGGACTACCAAAACGATTGGACAAGTGATGATGATGATAATCGCAGGCCACCGTAATCACCGCATCGGCCAAAACAGACAGCGATTCCGTTACACGCCACACGTTATCCAAACCCGCTAAATCACGCCACACCACACACACGTAAGCGCGATTGCGAAACTGACGTAGTTTTTGATCGAACACCTCCTCCGACAAGTGCAACCAATCCTCACCCAAGAACTGGTGCAACTCTGCGCGCCAATCCCACAACAGCTCGGCTTCATGCAAGCGCCCCGTCTGCGCCAAAGCTACAAACACGTCGGGATATTGCGTCACGTGTGACAAGAGAAAATCACTGCACGCCACCAAGCGTGGCATTTCATCGATCACCGCATCCGGTAATGAATCACAAAATTGTTGGAATTGTTGGGGAGTGGGCATCGCCAGCCGATGCAAAAAGGTGCGCCACCGCTCATCAATGAACTTTTTAGCTTCAAGCGTCAACGATCCACACACGCGCGCCAACAACACCGCACTGCGCGCATCGAATTCCGATGGCACCACGGATGCGCCTGTTTCCATTTTAGGTTGTTTAGGCATCAGTCCCTCACACAACAAGCGGCGCACAACAAACGGCGCACAACAAGCAGCACTCTCATGTTATTATGCGGCGCATATACTCTTCTTTCAATCAATAACAGGTCTTCCAATAACAGGCCTTGCAAGAGCAGGTCCTCATAATAAAACGAGATTTAATATGACGCTTCAAGGTTTAGCCGCCGCGCGGCCCAATTCGACTCCGCCTCAACTCGAGACAAACGGTGCTGCACGGATACCGATATCGGATTCGATCCGCAGCAGACAGGACATTATGCAGCGCATTTCAACACTGCGCGATGTGGATGAAACCAGTCGAACGCGGGGCGCCTACCAGTTAGCGCCCGAGGCGCACGCGCTTTCGATGCCGACCAGCCCCGGCTTGCATCACACACGTAGCGCAGAACTGAATCAATTAAAATATTTTTATGCGGGTATTGAGACCGAGAAAAAGTGTGGGCCGGATTCGATGACCGACACACCCATTGCCGGAGCCTTGCAAACCAACCCGCACTTGCGCGCACAACATCAATCCACCCGATTGATGCTCGGGGAAGCGGCCACCGCAACAGTGGATCATTACCAGACGATAACTCGAGGAACGGAACACTATATTCGGCAATTGCACAATCACCTCATCAGCCAACTTGACCCCCATTTTCTGCAAAACGGCGGCAAAATTCATCTGGTCAGACCGACGCGTTCGCATTACGCCCAGGACGCCACGTTAAATTATTTGACGCTTTGCACGCAAGCCGATATCGCCGCTTCCTTGAATCACACGGAGCAAGCTCATGCCAAACTAAACCATCGTCCGGCTATTGCGTTCACGGACTATAAAACATGCGTAGTGCAGTCCCGCACAGCACAAGCCGAAGCCAGTCCCAGCCCCATCGAGCGCCTTGTGCAACAAGCTTATTTCACCTGCGATGAGATTGCACAGGGAGACAAGGTGGTCATTACGAATGATCACGCGCAGACTGGCGCATCGATTCTGGCGATGGCCGCAGCACTGAAAGCAGCCGGAGCAGAGCTATTAGGCGTCACGACGCTCACTGCACACCCACACTGCCGTGCAGGTTTTACGCTGGATAAAGAAATAGCCGCCCATCTGCACGACGTGTTAGCACAATGGGATCCTGAAGGCAAAGTGCTGGCTGTTTTACGTGAAGTGGGGCTAAACCTCGATACCTTGACTAACGCTGAAGCGTTAATCTTAATCGCATACGCGACGGATCCGACCGCCGACGCCACACAGCAAAATCGTTTCGCGGCATGTCGAAACCTGGAACAGCGACTCACACAGGGTATCCCTGTTTTAGATGGTGAGCACGATGCCCTCGATCCCATCTTGAAGCAAAAGCCTCTGCCACCGGAAGCGCTGGTTGAAGCGTTACGCACACACTTAGCCAAAACCCGCACTACCCTCTCGCCAACCCCTCTCCGTCGCGTAGAAGTACTGGATTGGGATTGTTTAATCGCCAATGAAAAAGAAATGCTTTACAAATTATCGATCAATGCGCTCTTTGCCGCCGCGCACAATCATAAGACGTCACACCCCGCCCTTCAGCAAATCGCTCACGCCCTGAAGCCCTATCTGGATGGCCAAGGTTACCAGACAGACATGCCCACACTGTGTATGGGTAAAGAACGGTTTATTCAACACGCCATTGCTGACCCCTATTTCTGGAAAAAGCCCGTCTTCGCTAATCTGCTGGCTCAGCTCCACGTCATCGCACCCCATATCCAGATACCCATGCAAGAAAAAAAGCAAATTTTCCATATTCTGAAAGCTGAATGCGCTCGCCAGTATCATACGCTGATTCGCCCCCCCGCGCCGCCTGCGCTGGCATCACGCCAAAAACATTTTTACACATCGCGAGAACGCGACCTGGAAGCGCCATTTCAGGACCTTCGTTTGACCTTTATGCCGGGCGCAAAAAACCTGCTCGACAAGCTCAGAAAACCAGATGCGCTGCTGGCTCTGATTAGCAACAAAGGGGATTGTGAATTACAAAATGAAGTAAATACGCTGGGCATTGCACATTATTTTGATTCGATATCGGGTATATCTCAAATCACGCGCGATGGCCAGTTCATGCGCACACTGGCCAAACCCTCGCCGCATCGATTGTTTGATGTTGTTGAAAAACATTCGCTCCATCATCGAAATGTGCCTTTTCGATTGTGGGGAGATCAAAATAAGGACATCACGCAGGCAGTAGATATTCTCACAAAAGGGG
>JARRRL010000037.1:0-12793 GCA_037380725.1 Gammaproteobacteria bacterium
TCAAACTGCTCAATGAAATTCTTAATTTTTCTAAAATTGAATCCGGCAGAACCCAATTTAGAAACGAACCGTTTGATCTCCATCAGCTTCAAGCGGAAGTGATAGCCGCTTTCTCATCCAGTGCCAAACTGAAAAAAACCAAACTGGTCTCTCACAGCAACATCAAACCAAACAGCTATTTCATCGGCGACACCTTAAAAATCAGACAAATTTTGAATAATTTAATTTCCAACGCCATTAAATTCTGCGACGAAGGCACGGTCACACTGAGCACCCTCTGGGAAACCACCCACTCGGAAGCCCAGGAAGGTGACAAGGAAGGTAAGGTGTGCTTCATGGTGTCGGATACCGGCATTGGCATTCCGAAAGATCAACAACAAGCCGTATTCAGCGAATTCATACAACTCGACAATCGACTTAGCCGCAAGTACGAAGGAACCGGTTTAGGCTTAGCCATCACGCAAAAGCTGGTTGAAAAGATGGGGGGCTCCATTACACTCGCCAGCGAGCTCGGCAAAGGCTCTACCTTTACCGTGACCCTTCCACTGCAACCCACTCAGGCTCCACAGGTCGAAAGTCATGACGAGATCAACAACACCAGCCACGTACTTAACATTTTGCTGGTGGAAGACAACAAAACCAATCAAATGGTTATTTCACGCCTGATCAGCAAATCCGGTCATCACTCCGTCTTGGCTGATAACGGTGTAGACTGTTTAAAAAAGGTAAAACAATGTCATTTTGATCTGATATTAATGGACATTATGATGCCAGAAATGGACGGTATCCAGGCCACGCAAGAACTGCGCAAAATATACTCAAAAGACACACTGCCTATTCTAGCCTTAAGCGCCAATACGGAAACCGACAATATCGAAAAGTGCATGGAAGCTGGCATGAACGAGTACCTACACAAACCCATTCGTATTCACGAACTGAAATCGATCCTAAACCGCTATTCACACCGTTCATCGGACACAGCCACGCCCTAACCCACCACACCATACAAACGGCCAGCAAATCGGTTTTCTTTTGGTTCAGCTTGAGCCATAATTGACACCGCTTAGGTGTGTCGCACGATATGGTCAGAATAATTCGGCTTGTCAGCCACCGCCTGTCAGCGAGCGACAGCCTCCACCAAGCGGCTTATTTTATCGATACGACTTTTATCCGGTACGGCTATCCCCATTTTCTGTTTCTCATCGACCAGCAAGGATTCATCAAAACATGACGGGCACACTGTACATCGTATCTGCCCCTTCCGGCGCTGGAAAAACCAGTCTCGTTAAAACACTGTTGGCGCGCCACAAGCATCTTCGCGTTTCCGTCTCACACACAACGCGCCAACCCCGAGCCAACGAGATTAACGGTATACATTACCATTTTACGACTAAAACCGAGTTCGAAACTCAGATCACACAAAATGCCTTTCTGGAACACGCAGAAGTATTCGGCAACTATTATGGAACCTCCACGCAGTGGGTCGAGAGCACCTTGAAGCAAGACGTCGACGTCATCCTCGAAATCGACTGGCAAGGCGCACAGCAAGTTCGCGCTTCGCAGCGTAACGCCACCAGCATTTTCATCTTACCGCCCTCGCTGAGCACACTAAAAGAACGCCTCATTCGTCGCGGCCAAGATTCACCAACCGTCATTCAAAAAAGAGTACAAGAAGCACAACTTGAGATGTCACATTTTCAAGAGTACGACTATATTGTGGTGAACGACCAATTTGAGGAAGCGGCCAAGGATCTCACCAGCATCATTACCAGTGAACGCCTTCGCGTGCACGCCCAAAAACGTCGATTGGGTAGCTTGCTAGACGATCTATTAAAGTAAACAAAGTGAATACAGGCTCGATCCAGATACTCAATCTAGAGAATGGATGCAAAGTACCTATCTCTGACGAGCATCAAGTCAGGCGACCATCAAGCATTCATGATCCGAGTTGATTAAAATATGATCTTGCGTTTTTTTATCTTATCATAAGGGATTACATTGAACGCCAAGGCACACAATTCCTGTTGCCTTCATCCTAAACGTCTATTTAGAATGGAGGATCACGTCGGGTGGTTTGCCACAGATCGAGTGCTTAGCGACGCGTGTAGGCAACGGTAGTTTCAACAAGATGGGTATCAGGAGTTTTAGTGGTGCCTTATATGGCCACTGACGACCGGTAACGGCTCCGCTCAGATACTCACAACCAAGTATTAGTCCGGTATCCTGCTGAGCTCACCGTCCTTAGAGCGCTAGTGCCCACTGAAGCATGTGTTGAAGCCTGTAAAATGAAGTTTACAAATTCCCGCCGTTTCACAGCGGCATGGTCAACTGGAGAATTATGATGGCTCGAATTACCGTCGAGGACTGCCTCGATAATGTCTTAAATCCATTTGAGTTGGTTCTGCTCGCTTCTCGGCGTGCGCGCCAACTAAGCAACAGCGGCGAAGAGCCCAAAGTCCCCTGGGATAACGACAAATGCACCGTAGTCGCGCTACGAGAAATCGCGGGTGGTTTTGTAACACGCGAGAGTTTGGCGCATTCTGAGCACGAAGAAGCGCTACCACCAACCCTTGGCTAAGCAAGCCCTACATCTCATACATCGACCGCAGATTGACAACAGCAACTGAAGCAAGATACTGAAGCTCAAAAAAGGTAAGCCCATGTTGCCATATTCGAGGGTTCCATTTATCACACGGCTATCACAGAGCTCAACAAAAATCGGAGACACAACTCGCGCTCTCGATTGGAACGCCGCCACTGGGAAGCGTTCCATAAGGGGGCGCTCATCATGAATCAAAAGGCAGCAGCACGCCAGATGACGCCACGTAAACCCGCCAATGACCTTCTGCTGGATAGCCTTCTTGAGAACACACACTATCTCTCTGCGGAACACCGTCAAGCGGTGATCGACGCGTATCAATTCGCCGCCAAAGCGCACGAAGGCCAGTATCGACGCAGCGGAGAGCCTTACATCTCCCATCCCGTATCCGTCGCCACAATATTAGCCAGTATGCACATGGACGTTGCGAGCTTAATCGCCGCATTACTGCACGATGTTATTGAAGATTGCTCCGTAAGCAAAGCCGAGATCACCGCAATCTTTTCACCCGTCGTAGCTGAACTGGTCGACGGCGTCAGTAAAATTGGCGCTATCCAATTTGAATCTCGAGCGATTGCACAAGCCGAAAATTTTCGCAAAATGGTCTTGGCCATGACCAAAGACATTCGCGTCATTCTCGTTAAATTGGCCGATCGTCTCCACAATATGCGTACACTGGCCGTCTTAAACGCTGAGAAGCGACGTCGTATCGCTAACGAGACATTGGAGATTTACGCTCCCATTGCTAACCGCTTGGGTATGAACACTATTCGAGTTGAATTCGAAGACTTGGGTTTTTACGCCCTGCATCCCATGCGGGCGAAACGCATTAAAAAAGCCGTTCAGCGTGCACGCGGCAACCGCAGCAGTATTATGACAACGCTCAACAAAGCCTTGACGGATTCACTCACACAAGCTGGCATCGCTCATCGATCCATCAGCCGAGAAAAACACCTTTACAGTATTTACTTGAAAATGAAAAACCAGCGAAAGCCCTTTAACGAGATCATGGATGTTTACGGTTTCCGCTTGATTGTCCAATCCGTTGATGATTGCTACCGCACATTGGGCCTGATACATAACCTTTATAAACCGGTGCCCGGTCGCTTTAAAGATTACATCGCCATTCCAAAAGCAAACGGCTACCAATCGCTTCACACGACCTTAATTGGGCTCAATGGCATCCCCATCGAAATTCAAATACGCACAGAAGAAATGGAATCCTTGGCCAATAATGGCATTGCCGCCCACTGGCTGTATAAGTCAAAGGAAGAACCTTCACAAGGCGCTCAGGGACGCGCCAGCGAATGGCTCAAAGGATTACTGGAGCTACAACAGAACGCCAGTAACTCCCTCGAATTCATTGAGAACGTTAAAATCGACCTGTTCTCCGATGAGATTTATGTTTTTACGCCGAAAGGCGAAATCATGGATCTACCCATTGGCGCAACGCCGATTGATTTTGCTTACACTGTCCACACAGCGATTGGTAATACGTGCGTCGCCGCACGTATCGACCATCGTCTGGCGCCACTGAGTACGCCATTAAACAGTGGTCAAACCGTCGAAATCATCACAGCACTCGGCTCTTCCCCAAACGCCGGCTGGCTGAATTTTGCTGTTACCAGCAAAGCACGCTCCAACATTCGCCATTTTCTCAAAAATCAACAACGCTCCGAATCCATTCAATTGGGCCAACGCCTATTAGAAAAATCCCTTTCTTCACTCGGTGTGGGTTGGGAAACGCTCTCCGAAGAAAACAAAACATTGGCCCTAGAACACGCTGGTTTTGACAACTTTAACGCCCTCCTTGAGGACATCGGTCTGGGTAATCGAATGGCGCCCCTGGTTGCGCAAAATATAATTACTGCTTACACCGCTCCGCCCAACCAATCTAAGCAAAACACGCAGAAACCATTGATCATCAGCGGTGCAGAAGGCATTGTTGTGCAGTTTGCAAGCTGCTGCCACCCCATTCCGGGTGATTCAATCGTTGCTTTTTTAAACTCTGGCCAGGGTATGGTTGTTCACGTAGACACCTGCAGAAACTTTGGCCACGCACTGAAGCAATCACCCGAAAAGTGTCTCTTCATAAACTGGGACAAGCACGTAAACGGTTTTTTCTCCGCACATATAAGGCTGGAGATCGAGAATCGTCGTGACGTACTTGCCCTTATTACGCATACTGTAGCAAAGTGCGAGGCAAACATCGAAACGCTTCACATGGGAGAAAAAGACTCACATATGAACCTAGTAAATATGACGGTCGGCGTACGCGACCGTGTCCACTTAGCGCGCATCTTCAAACGCCTGCGCATCCACAAATGCGTCACCAAAATCCTGCGCTTAAAAGGTTAGACCTTCCATCACACACTTTAGCGTACCGCTGCACACACCTTAAGCACTGTGCGCCTCACCAACTTCTCCTTACTGGCAAAGATGCGTTAAGCTGCCGCATCTGAGCGACGTAATCCGTCGTAATCATATCTTACTTTTTTTATCACAAGGTTTATCACAAGGAGCCTGCCCGTATGAGCAACAACAAATCCATCATCCAGACGAACAACGCCCCCCAAGCCATCGGCACATATTCCCAAGCCGTCAAGGCGGGACCTATGGTGTTTATTTCCGGGCAAATTGCACTTGACCCCAATACAGGCGAAATGCAACAAAGCAGCATGGAAGCCGAAATTGAGCAAGTGTTTCAAAATCTCATCGCCATTGTGAATGCCGCCGGCGCAAAGACACAAGATGTGGTAAAAATTACTTTATTTTTAACTGACTTAGCGCAATTTGGGCTGGTCAACGACATCATGGCTCGTCACTTCTCAGAGCCCTATCCGGCCCGAGCCGCCGTTGGCGTCAGCGCGCTCCCCAAAGGTGCCCGATTTGAAGCTGAGGCTATTATTATTGTTTAAAACACTGGATTTTGATTAAACTCCAAGAGAGCATACCCGGACCTGTGTCAACCCATATCCCATTGGTTAATTTTCGCTTGTCCATGTATAATATTTGGCGCGACGCTGTCTTTTCCAATAACGGGCGTTGCAGAGGCGTTTACCTAATCCTAAAGAAGCAGGATATACAATTCGCCATCCCAAACGGGAAGCTCACATCGTTTCATCTCGCGAAAATCAAAGAGGTTATGTCGTGCAATCATTCACAGCAATAATACAAACACTCCGTGACAACGTTCGCCACTGCACTCGCTTAAGCAAGATGGCGGCGCTTTGCCTTCTGACACAAGCTTGCTTCCTGGTACCAGCAGGCATGATGAGCACAGTGGCCCAGGCCGCTGCAGAAGAACATCCTCTTGGTGAACGATCTATTTTCAGCGATCGAGCCATCAGTGATCGCATTGCTCCGGTAGGCGCTGTATGCCTGGAAGGTCAAGATGAATGCATCACCAGTAACACCGAAGACGCCGCCGATACCAACACCGTCATCGCTGCGAATGAGGCCTTAACACCTGAAGGTATCTTTAATTCCAACTGCACGATGTGCCACAGCGCAGGCATAGGCGGTGCCCCCAAGCCCGGCAGCGAAGATTGGCAAACACGCCTGACTGAGAAAGGCATGGATCAACTGGTGCAAAACGCGATCAACGGTATTAACGCCATGCCACCAAAAGGGATGTGTGGCAGCTGTTCAAGTGAAGATTTACAAGCTGCGATCGAATTTATGATCAACAAGCACTAATCCTTCTGATTTTACATGTATTCGGCGTGAGGCAGTCTGTTCAGTTAGCTCTTCACGCCGTTTCCTCAAGCATGCATATTACGACGACGCCAACGCGTTCGAATTTGACGTGCGGCATCTCATTTCCACAGCACTTAGTTCGATAACGCTTAGCTCGATAGCAATGCTCGGATCGAGCTGAGGTGTACGGATGCTGTTTGAACTTTCTCTTCTTCGGTTCGCTCACGGTCTGATCGCTGCCAATCAATGGTCTCTACCGGCAATTCATCCAAAAAGCGACTGGGTGTACACGCCACCGTTTCCCCATACTGCTTTCGCGTTGTCGCATAACTCAACACCAAGCGTTGCTGCGCCCGCGTAATACCAACGTAAAACAAGCGTCGCTCTTCCTGCAGCATTGCTGCTTCCACGCTGTTGCGATGCGGTAAAGTCTCTTCTTCCACCCCCATCAAATACGCAAACGGAAATTCCAAGCCTTTCGCCGCGTGCAAAGTCATTAATTGCACCTGCTCGCCACTGAGATCTTCAGCTTGTTGATCCAAAATATCACGCAAAATCACCTTACCAAGCACGCGCTCCAACACCGTTTCGGTGGACTTCACTTCATCTTCGATGTTTTCAGCCATTTTGTGTAACATTTCAACCAAGGAAACGACGTTTTCCCATCGCCGTTCGCCGACCTTCGTGGAACTGGATTTGGCCATGAGCCACTCACGATAATCCAAATCACGGAGCAACTGCTCCAGACCGGCGCGAACAGATTGACCACGCATTACCTCATGTACATTCAACAGCCATTGCGAAAAACGCTGCAAGCGCTGTAACGCGGGTCCACTGGCCTGTGACGCAAACCCCACTTCATCGATGGCCTGAAACAAACTAATCTGCCGTGACGCCGCGTAACTGCCCAATTGTTCCAAGGTCGCGGGACCAATTTCGCGTCGCGGCGTATTGATGATGCGCAAAAAAGCGGTGTCATCGGTGTGGTTCAAGATCAAGCGCAAATAACTGACAATATCTTTGATCTCACTGCGCGCGAAAAAAGACGTCCCGCCACTCACGTTGTATGGAATTTGCAAGGTCCGTAAACTCATTTCCAACACACGAGACTGATGATTGCTGCGATAAAATACCGCAAAATCACCATACGCTCGCCCCAGACGCAACTTAGACGATAAAATTTCGTGTGCAACACGTTCCGCTTCATCGCGATCGGTCTCACACTCCCACACCGCAATGCGCTCCCCAGGGCCCAACTGGCTCCACAATTTCTTTTCGTATAAATGATCGTTATTGGCAATCACCGCATTGGCGGCATCCAAAATTGTGGCGGTGGAACGGTAATTTTGCTCCAATTTCACCACCGTCAAATCAGGATAGTCCACCGACAGTTGTCGCAAATTCTCAGGTGCCGCCCCCCGCCAGGCGTAAATACTTTGGTCATCGTCCCCCACCATCGTGAAGCACTGGCGCTCACCCACCAACAACTTAATCAACTGATATTGAGACGTATTGGTATCCTGATATTCATCGACCAGCAGGTACCGCACTCGCCGTTGCCATCGATTGCGCACCGATTCATTGTCTCGCAACACCCCCGTTGGCAGCCCAATCAAATCTTCAAAATCCACAGCGTTATACGCTTTCAGCTGACGTTGATACCGGGCATACACCAACGCCAACTGCTGATCACTCTCCGTTTCAACCACAGACAGAGCTTGCTCTGGACTGATCAAGTTTCCCTTCCAGTTTGATATTTTTTGCAAAGCCAGATCGACCTCGGATAAATCTGCCTCCCCATCTTGAAAAAGCAATTCTCGCAAAATCACCCGTGTATCTTGATCATCAAAAAGAGAAAAGCCGGCCTTCAAACCCACGGCGGCTAATTCTCGACGCAAAAAATTCAAACCAAATGTATGAAATGTCGTGATTTTCAAACCCCGCGTCGGCACTTGTCCTTTCAGGGAATCCTGCACCCGTTGGCGCATTTCCCGCGCGGCTTTATTGGTAAACGTCAACGCCACGATGTGGTTCGGTTTGACATCGCAATTCTTTAACAAATAACCAATTTTTTCTGTGATCACACGCGTCTTGCCGGAACCCGCACCGGCAATCACCAACACGGGACCTTGCACCAGCTTGACAGACAACCTTTGTTGATCGTTAAGTTTTATCACACCAGCAAACCTTCATCACGCCTACACGGACAATGTTTTCACAATTTTCAACATATTTGGATTCACATCGTATTTTTTACCCAAACACTCCGATAACGGGACCGACAACACTTCGCCGTGACGCTCCACCGCCACACATGCACGATCCCCCGCTAAAAGCGCATTAACAGCCACGTAACCCATTTGACAAGCTCGAAACCGATCATAGGCCGTTGGACTACCGCCGCGTTGAATGTGACCCAAAATGCACACGCGCGAATCAATGCCATGCCTGTCACGCAAATCGTGTTTAATTTGATGACTGGCGCCTTCTTTCTCACCCTCAGCGACAATAATAATTGACGACTCTTTTCCCCGCTCAATACCGCGTCGAATATCGGCGGCAATTTGATCAATATTAATATTATCGAGATCCATCGGGAAAACGATGTTCTCAGCACCCGTGCACATGCCCACATGGAGCGCGATCGCGGGTGACTTTCGCCCCATCACTTCAATCACGAAGGTTCGAAAATGCGCTTGAGCGGTATCCCGAATTTTATCCGTGGCTTCCACTGCCGTTTGCACAGCCGTATTGAATCCAATGGTGTAGTCTGTACCTTCGATATCGTTATCAATTGTCCCTGGCACACCCGCTACCGCAATATCAAACTCTTGATGTAATTTATAAGCCCCATTCAATGAGCCATTACCGCCGATCACCACCAGCGCATCAATATTCATGTTTTTCAGAATTTGCGCCGCCTCCGCACGGCCTTCCTGCGTTTGGAATCGCTGAGAACGGGAGGTCTGTAAAATGGTGCCGCCATACTGAAAAATATTACCGACGCTGGACGCATCCAGCGGCACCAAACGATTTTCCAATAATCCTTGATACCCCTTTTGGACACCATACACAGTCAGTCCCTGCGCAATGGCGGTTCGCACAACGGCGCGAATCGCGCAGTTCATGCCTGGACTGTCCCCGCCACTGCATAAAACGGCTATTGATTGTATTGCGTGTTTCATAGTCATTTTTTTCCTATCATTCTATTCCGGTTACTCATTTATACTTCTTAGCACCTGACGCCTCGGATTCGGTCCACGAACGCTATGTCGCCCAACGCTATGTCGCCCACAGGCGCGCCAACACAAAATCGCTGTACACCGCTTGCGCCTGCTGTTCCTCTACACCTCGCTCCATCGCCCATCGGGACACCGTTTGACGACACGTCTGTTCAAATTGCTGAAAAAACGCCTGTCGAGCCACCGGAAAACGCCACCCTTCAGCCAACACCAAACGATACAACTTAAACGCCTCCGGACTAAAAATTGACGCGGTCAACGCATCAATTAATGCGTCTTGCGTACCCAAAAACTGCGTATCCAAAGACAAGGGATCAACGCTCGACAACCAACGCGTCATCACAAAATCCATCACCGTCGCTTTGTCGGGAAAATGATTGTAAACAGTAGGTTTCGAAACGCCAGACGCTTTCACCACCATATCAATGGACGTGCCTTTAAACCCATTACTCAGGAATAAAGGCATCGCAGCGTCAGCAATTTGATCTTTCTTCGTCGGCTTCATCTATCACTCAAACGCTGAAGTTATTTGCGACACGCACACCCAAGCACCAGATCAGGTGGAATACAAGGCATTGATGTCAACATATCCTTTGGATAAATCACATCCCCAGACCGTCGCCGCCTCGGTCCCAATACCCAGCGAAACGTGAATGTTAATGTCCGCTTGTTGAAGCAAATGCCTCAGTTTCTCAAGGTCCGCCACCGACAAGGATCTCGGGTACACCTCAAAACCACAAAAACGAATGGTCGTTGACTCGGGTTGAATATCCATCTCTTCTTCGCATTTCCCAATGGCCATCGCCACCCGTCCCCAATTGGGATCGGCGCCATGTACAGCGGTTTTAACCAATGGCGAGTTCACAATGGCTTTTGCCACGTCTTTCGCCTGGCGATAACTGCTCGCCTGATCCACACACACTTCAATCAGCTTCGTCGCCCCCTCACCATCTTTTGCAATGGCTTTCACCAGGTGAGTGGACACCTGATAAAGCGCCGCCTCAAAAGCATCCAGATCGACTTCACCTGCCAATCCATTTGACAAAATAAGCGCTGAATCGCTGGTCGACGTATCCGTATCAATACTCAAACAATTAAACGTTTTATCCATAACGCGTTTAAAAATGGCGGTCAAAGCCTCTGTCGGCAATTCGGCATCCGTCATAAAAAAAGTCAACAACGTTGCCATATTGGGCTCAATCATACCAACGCCTTTCGCGATGCCCACCAACGACGCGTTCCCGATTTGAACCGTTGCCATTTTGGGCACCGTATCGGTTGTCATGATGCCCCGTGCCGCAGCGGAAAAATTCGCTTCCGTGAACTGCTCAGATAACGTCGCCAGATGAGCTCGAATTTTTTCCATCGGATAAGCGCGACCAATCACGCCCGTCGAAGCGATCAGCACATCGGCATCATCAATCCCCAACTGCTCCGCACAGCGCTCCACCACTTCCCGCGCGTCCCGCTCGCCTTGCGGGCCATTCGCAACATTTGCATTTTTAGAGATGATAACAATGGCTTGTCCTCGTCCATCAGCGACATGTTCTCGGCTGATCTTTACGCTCGGACCCGCAAAACGACTTTGTGTAAACACCCCCGCAACGCGACACGGCGCCACAGAATGAATGCAAACAAAATCTTCCGTTTCATCGCGTATCCCAATATTGGATACCGCCGTCTGAAATCCCTGTGGTAATCGGCTCTCTTTTTCATGTGCGAAAAACATATGCATTTCCTGTATCCCGTCTCGCAGGACGCAAACCATTTTATCATCACGGCATTTGGCTCACGCTCAACACGCTCGCCTCAATAAACCGAGCAAGCACCCGCAGCACCCGCTTCCCCAAACCGATCGGTAAAGGTACTGGTTTTCTCAAAGCTCAGCAACGACTTATTCCGAAGACTTATTTACATAGAGAAGCCGCCCTACGGCACGCCTCAGCACCGCCGCGCTTTACCCAGTCCAAATCAACCCTGCCAAAAAAGTTTACTAATTGATCAATTTTGCGTTCCGTTCTGTTCTACTCACGCCGCCGCTTGGTGTAACATGTCTGTTGCAGTGTGAGCGCAAAATCACCATGCGCATCGCGCTATGAGGGATCCGTTTTGGATACGCTCGCCTCAGTATATCGGCTAACACATTTACGGAACACGGCGTATTGTCCACACACATCGGTTTACTTCGACTTTCCGCTCTAGGAGACGTCATTCTCTGGTCAGCGCTAGTGGAACAATGTCTGCGACGTTATCATGACACGCGCATCACGTGGATGTGCGACCCCAATCTCATCCCTCTGTTTCAAAAACCCGCCCGACTCACGTGGCTGCCCATACGAAAACCACGCCGATTGCGTGATTATTGGTTACTGCGCGCCACATTGCGCCGCACGCCGTTTGACGCTCTGCTGTGCGCTCAGGCCAGCCTGAGAACCAACCTGATCTACCCGCTGTGTTCAGCAAATAAAAAGGTGGGCTTCGACACGTGTCGAGGACGCGAAGGACACCAATGGGTAACCAACGATCGCATCGTCTATCAAGATAACCATTTGATTGAGGGTTTTGCCCAGTTCTTCGCGCACATCCATTATCCACTGGATCTCAGTGCATTACATTGGCCCCTGGCGGTCAACGCGATCCCAAGCCCAGACAGCGATGCTCTTCGCGCCGTCCAACTTCCGAAGCAACAGGCCTATCTGGGCCTTGTCCTCGCCGCCTCCAAGCCCGAACGCACCTGGCCACTGGAACAACAAAAAGCGTTTCTTCAACTCTGCGCCACACATTTCCCTCATCAGATAGTTTTTCTTGGCGGGGCATCAGAAGCCGAATTGGCGCTCGCACGCCACCTCCACGACTGGAGCCAAAACCAAACACAGCTGCGACACCGCGTGATCAATCTCACAGGAAAAACATCTTTGCTGCAACTCAGTGCGGTCATCAAACAGTTAGACCTCCTTGTCTCGCCCGACTCTGGTCCAGCACACTTGGCCACCGCTGTCGGTACCGCCGTAGTTGGCTTGTACGCCGTTGCTCGCCCCGAACTCAGCGGCCCATACCGCAGTCCATTTACGGTAAACGCATACCCGGAAGCGGCACGCTTGTACCTCAACCAAAACCACAACACGCTGCATTGGCACACGCGCATCCACGATAAACGCGCTATGTCAGTGATCACAGCGGAAACCGTACTCACACACGTTGAGCAAGCATTAACCATGTTACCATCTGTTTAAGATACTTTTGTTAATACCTC
>JARRRL010000038.1:0-12783 GCA_037380725.1 Gammaproteobacteria bacterium
AAGTGTGGTAGCAAGTGTGGTAACAAAAGTGCGCTAACAAAGTGTGCTAACAATGGCGGCGACGGAAGAGGAGTTTTCAAGAAAGGCGCGTATTTTGCTGATAAATTAGGGTAGAATTCGGTTGCTTCACGGGAGCGTGCGCGTTCAAGGCACATCGCTCCAGGAGCGGTGTGTCAGTTTGTTTATTTTTTTGAGGTTAGATAAACATGCCCATTTATGAATATCAGTGTGAGCATTGCGGACATAAGTTCGAAACCATGCAACGCATGAGTGATGACCCTTTAACGGATTGCCCGGCTTGTCAGGAATCGGCACTGAGGAAACTGATTTCCGCTGTATCGTTCAAATTGAAAGGCCAAGGGTGGTACGAAAGTGACTTCAAAAATGCACCCAAAGCGGCAGCTAAGTCTGATGCAGATGGTGCAAAAACGGGGACAGACGAGGGCGCTCAAGGCGATAAGAAAGCGGGTGCGGTGGAGAAAGAGTCTGACTCGAATGGCTCGAATGGAAAGAAACGTGATACTGCTTTGGGGTCGAGTGCGGAGAAAACTCGTGATTCGACAGCACAGCCGAAAGGAGGCCGTGATGCGTCAAACGCGTGATCCGGTCTTACTCGGGTCGAGATGATTGTGCTAGGTGCCTGATCAATTTCAGCGAAAGATGGTAGACTGGCTATCACGGGCGTGCTATCACGGGCGTGCTAGCACGGATTTGTTGACATGGGCTTCTCACCTTGATGAAGGTTCGCGGTGTGAGCCTGGTGTGTGTGATCTTGGCGTATGAAGCCCCATGTGTTTTTTCAAAGCAGGACTTCGTGTGAGGTCCTGCTTTTCGGCGTTTTGCTATTGCTGATTACTTTCGATCCCTCAGTCGAAGATGCTGCTGGGGGCTACATTTCATATTCTAGACAGGTGGTTTTGTGAACAGCACATTCAGGAGTCATTATTGCGGTCATGTGAGTACAGCCCTCATTGGGCAGACGATTACGGCTTGTGGTTGGGTGCATCGTCGTCGTGATCATGGTGGCGTCGTGTTTCTTGATGTGAGGGATCGTACGGGATTGCTACAGGTGGTGATTGATCCGGATACAGCGGAGGCTTTTGCGGTGGCTGAGTCGGTCCGCAGTGAGTACGTCATACAGTGCACGGGATTGGTGCGTGGGCGACCGGATGGAACGGTTAACCCCGATATGCCTACCGGTGAAATTGAGGTGCTGGGCAAAACACTGTGCGTGTTGAGTGAAGCGAAAACGCCGCCGTTTCAGTTGGACGAGTACACCCCTGTTGGGGAAGATGTGCGCTTGAAATACCGTTATATGGATTTGCGGCGCCCCGAATTAATGGCCAACTTTATTTTTCGTGCACGCGCCAATGCCTTGGTGCGTCAGTATTTGGAAAAGCACGATTTCCTCGATTTGGAAACCCCTCAACTGACGCGCGCGACGCCGGAAGGCGCTCGAGATTACTTGGTGCCCAGTCGGACACACCAAGGGGCATTCTTTGCTTTGCCACAGTCACCGCAGTTGTTTAAACAGTTACTGATGGTTTCTGGTTTTGATCGGTATTACCAGATTGTGAAGTGTTTCCGCGATGAAGATTTACGTGCGGATCGTCAACCGGAATTTACTCAGATCGATATCGAAGCGTCTTTTGTGTCTGAATCCGAAATCATGGCCTTGACCGAGGGTTTGTTGAAACACCTTTTTGCTACGTTGTTGGATGTGACTTTAAATGACTTTCCGGTCATGAGTTATCAAGAAGCCGTGTTTCGTTTTGGATCGGATAAACCCGATTTGCGCATCGACCTGGAGTTTGTGGATCTGACTGACGTCATGAAGACTGTCCCGTTTAAAGTTTTTTCTGGACCTGCTCACGATGCGCGTGGCCGTGTGGTCGCGTTGCGTGTGCCGGGTGCGGGAGAGCGTTTGACGCGAAAAGACATTGATCAGTATACGCGTTATGTTGGGCAGTATGGCGCCAAGGGGCTTGCTTATATTAAAGTCAATGATGTGACGGCAGGTCGTGCGGGTTTACAATCGCCCATCGTGAAAAACCTGACAGATGAGTCCATTGCTGAAACGGTGCAGCGAACCGGTGCCGCCAATGGGGATCTCATTTTCTTTGGCGCTGATCGTGCGAAAGTGGTCAATGAATCGATGGGCGCGCTGCGGCTACGGGTTGCGCGTGATTTAAATTTGGTCAAACCGGGATGGTGTCCCTTGTGGGTGGTCGATTTCCCCATGTTTGAAGAAGTAGACACAGGGGAGTGGACGGCAGTGCATCACCCGTTTACGGCACCGGGTGGTACGATGGAGGCTTTCTTGGAAAACCCGTATGAGCACGTGTCCCGAGCCTATGATTTGGTGTTGAATGGCACGGAAGTAGGGGGAGGGTCGATTCGTATTCATGACCCAAAATCACAGAAACGCGTGTTTGATGTATGGGGCTTTTCGCCAGAATCAGGCCGCGCTATATTTGTCTTTTTGCTCGACGCCTTGGAGTTCGGTTGTCCGCCGCATGGGGGCTTTGCTTTTGGTTTTGATCGTTTGATTATGCTGATGGTTGGGGCTGAATCGATTCGTGATGTCATCACTTTTCCCAAAACACAGTCAGCGCACTGTCTGATGACCGATGCGCCTTCGGCAGTTGATGAGGCTCAATTGATTGAATTGGGCATTCGCAGACGTCAAAGTACACACCAAGCGCACACTCAAGCACACACTAACGAAGAGATGAACTGAGGCATGGAGTAATTTTATGGCAGGCCACAGTAAATGGGCGAATATAAAGCACCGGAAAGCCGCGCAGGATGCGAAACGCGGTAAAATTTTTACCAAACTCATTCGTGAGATTACCGTTGCCGCCAAACTGGGTGGTGGTGTGGTCGAAGACAACCCACGCTTACGAGCCGTGTTGGATAAAGCGCTGAGCGCTAATATGACGCGGGATACCATTGATCGAGCGATCAAGCGGGGTGTCGGACAGGATGATGCGGACAATCTGGAAGAAATCAGATACGAAGGGTATGCCCCTGGCGGCGTTGCTATTTTGGTCGAATGTTTGACCGACAATCGCAATCGAACGGTGGCGGATGTACGGCATGCGTTCACAAAATTTGGTGGCAATTTAGGTACGGATGGCTCGGTGAGTTATCTGTTTACGAAACGAGGAGAATTGAGTTTTCCGGCGGGAACGGATGAAGAGGCCTTGCTCGAAGCGGGCATCGATGCGGGTGTTGAGGACGTGTTGCTTCAGGACGACGGCAGTATTGAAATTTATATGGAGCCGGAGCATTTTATGCACGTTAAAGATGCACTCGTGGTCGCTGGGTTTTCTCCTGAGCGTGGCGAAGTGGTGATGTCGCCCGCGACAACCGTGGACGTGTCGGATGTTGAGGTGGCGGGCCAAGTGCTGAAAATGTTGGATCGTTTGGAAGATTTAGACGATGTGCAAAACGTCTATTCCAATGCCGAGTTTAGCGATGCGGTGTTGGCGGCAATCGATGTGTAAGACTGGAATGCGTCATACCAGTATGCACAAGCGGCGTGAATCGATCAATCACCTATTCATCAATAGGCGGCTATTTGCATTCGGTTGCTGATGAAGCTGCGTAAAGCGCCGTAATCAATTTTATCGGCGCTGAAGTGAATACCCGCTCGTTTGTTTTTAACCCAGATTATGCGCCCACTGACGGTGGTAAAATCTAAGTTTAAATCAACGGTGTCGCCTTCGGTGGCTTTTGCGCTTTGCGTCAGTATAATTAATGCGCCGTTTTCTGAAATATTGCGTACAATCAGCGAAGCCGGTTTGCCGTTGATGGCGCTATTGACCAGCTTGCGAAACGTAATGCGCGGAAATTGGCGTTGGGTATGACTGATTTGGCGACGTTCAGTTTCCAGCAAAACATAAGCAACAATAAACGCCACGAGGCCGCCACGAATCAAACCGAATCCGAATAGGGTCGCGCCTTCTTGCAACGCGGGGAGGTGATAATTCGAGAACGCGATTCGAATCATGACTTGCAATATGGCGGACGCGACGGCGTAATACAGCGCTAACCGTAATGCGTGTCGGTGAACTTCTTGTTTTGTGATCAAGTCTTTGTCGCGTGCTTCGATGGCCACCTGAGACAGCAGCCCGAAGGAGATGGAAAGCCAAATAAACGGTGGGCGGAAGCTTTCGTTCGATAAAGTAAAAAAGATACACGAACCCAATACTGAAAAAGCAAAAGCCAGCAAGTAGGTTAAGGGATCGCGATCACCGTCTTGGGTTTTCATGATTTCATTAAAAAATACGCCAAAAGCCACTGAGACGATAAAAGATACGCTGCCTCCCAATGACCAGCGGAACAGACGTTCGTTTGTCAGCCAGACGAAATCGCTGGCCTGCGGCCTGCTGCTTTGAAGCCCAATGACATCCGAAAATCCTAAATACAGCAATACGGTTAAAACAGTAGCTATGGTAATTCCCATGATGCACACCACGGCTGGTTTTATAAAATCAATGCTGTGGTTTTCAAAATAACGTAAATCGAAACCGTAACTGGATAGCATCCGGTGGCGTGTGGTCGCATCGGGGAAAATGCGCACACAGTTTTTGGCTAAAATTTCCAGAAGAGTATTCATTTTTTCTTCGATTTCATTTTTATAATTCTGTAATGTTGAGGCTTCCAATTGATTGAAGAAATGACTAACGGCTGCGATTTCTTTTAAGCGATTTTCGATGTCATCGATGTTTTGGGTGTCGAGGAGACTGGGCTTGCAGTATCGGGTGGTGTCGGCGATGTAGTACGTGCGCAACAACAGGTTCACCAGGGATTGAGAGGAGGCGTCGTCGATAAATTGATTCGTCGAGATTTCCGTGTTATTCGTGTTGGGGATTTTTAGCATCTGGCGAGCGATCACCAATTGTTCTTCTTCGAATGTGGAGACGGGCAGGCTGCGCAGCAATTCGTTTTTGAGCTCCAACGATTCCTTGGGAACGCGCGCCGATGTCAATAGCGTTTTCCGCCAGCGTTGGTCGACGTGATCCACAAAAGGCACCATCAGCGCCAGGGAAACCACGGCCAGACAAAAAGCAAAACTGCTATTGCCGAGTACGCGACTGAGTGTGGTGATCGTGGTGAAATGGCTTTCGCCTACGAGCGGAGCGATAATAAGGTGTAAATCCTCAATACTGCTGAGGGCTAAGGCAAACAGGGCAAACGTCGAAAGATAAAATGCGGTGTAAATGTAGTAACGCCTGCGATGGATGTAGTCTTTTGGTCTGCCAATCAATCGTCCCGCTTCGTTTTCAGGCCAGTGATTAAAACGTGGGTACAGGATGCAACCAAAAATAAGCAGTGTAACAAGGAGGTTGGGTAGATGTTCATATAGGTGTCCCGTTTCCATAACACTCCGCTCCTTGAAGTTTGGTGAAAACAGAAAAATCAGTTGCTTACTACGATACCCACCATGGGAAAAAAAGCAAGGGTTGTATGGCGGAATACAAATTGGGAAAAGTAACAAATTAGAGCGATTGCATTCTCGATGTCATCGGTATTTCATCTGGGGTGAGTTCGGTGAACCAAGGGGAGTGTGTTGTGTGTAAAAATGTAATTTATTGAGATTATCCAAAACGTGTTTGCGCGAGGTGTTCATAAACGAACAAAGAAAGTTAGATGGATGCTTTGCGGAACTGGTTTATAAGCAATCTTATGTTTACTGTGTTTATGTGGTCAACTCGGCGTCAAGTGCAACAGTTTTTTGGCAGCGGCTATCTCCTTTTCAATCTGGTGGCGACGATGCGGGTAATCTTGTAGTATTCCGGCGAGGGTTGCTGTTGTTATTCAAACGGATGAGCAGTGTGCACTGTGGTGCTTAGGCAGCCGTTTTCAGCAGAAGAAGTTCTTAGACATGAGGAATGTCCTTTTATGCCCTTAGTGTTGGGCATTGATCCCGGCTCAAGACAAACGGGCTTCGGTTTTTTATTCGTTGAGGCAGGCGCTGTGGCTCCGCGTCATGTACACAGCGGTGTTATTCGGATGAGCGCGCCGCGACTCACGCAGCGTTTGGCTGATATTTTTACGCAATTAGATCGTTTGATCCAAGAATTGAAGCCGAGTGAAGTGGCGGTGGAGCAAGTGTTCATGGCGTCGAATGCGGCGTCCGCCTTAAAGTTAGGGCAAGCCCGTGGAGCGGCTATCGTCGCGGCGGTGCAATATGGTTTGCCTGTGTATGAATACTCCGCGAAGCAAGTAAAGCAGGCTGTGGTGGGTTTCGGGGGAGCGGACAAACATCAGATGCAGTTGATGATGCGTCATCATCTTAAACTCGATCGCCTACCGCAAAGCGATGAGGCCGATGCACTGGGTGTGGCATGGTGCCACAGTCAAACGCGTGGCAGCCCGCTCTTATCTGAGTCGAGCTTGATTTCCGATTGTACTACTGGCCGTGCTGAAGGCGATGAGGCAGGTGGCGCAGTCGGTTTCTCTAAAGCGCGATCTCGACGGCGAGGTTGGCGGGCTTATCGTCCCCCGACGTGATCCACTGCGTTAAACCGCTTGTACGGTTTGTTTCACTTGAATTTGCCGTTAGATGAGTTGAGCGCAGTACGTTTTTCTGTGCCTGGAAGAAATGGGCATCTGGAAGCAATGGGTGAATAGGAATTGAAAGTATGATTGGTCGATTGGAAGGTGTGGTGTGGGCCACGCATCCCCCTGTGATTTTATTAGGTGTTCATGGGGTAGGCTATGAAGTCAATGCTCCGCTAACGGCTTTTTTTCAGTTGCCGTCTGCTCCCAAGCTGCTCACCGTGCACACGCATCTGGTTGTGCGCGAAGACGCGCAGCAATTGTATGGTTTTTTGAGCAGCAGTGATCGAGATTGGTTTCGTGAGCTGATTAAAGTCAGTGGTGTGGGACCACGTATGGCTTTAGCGATTTTGTCGGGTATGAGTGGGCAAATGCTGGCGGAAACGGTGGTGCAACAGCACGTGGCTTTGTTGCAGAACATTCCAGGCATTGGTAAAAAAACTGCCGAGCGATTGGTGTTGGATCTACAGGATAAATGCCAGAAGTGGTTGGAGGCGTCGTGCGCGCCATCGACGAATAATATGGAAACGTCATGCGTCAATGATGCGGTTAATGCGCAATCCTTCGCTCCGGAACAGGATGCGCAATACGCGTTAATTGCCTTGGGCTACAAGCCAGCGGAGGCCGCGAAAGTGATCCGTAAAGTGCGTGCGCCTGGGGCCAGCAGCGAGGACTTGATTAAGTTAGCGTTGCGTGAAATGGTTCGCGTGTGATGGTGGGAGCGAACGTGATGGTGTTCGTGTTGTCTGAGCTGCTTGGCGGATCTGTCTGGGTGAGTCGTAAATGGGGTTGTTAGGGGGGCGGGACATGTCAGCGGATCGTGAAGACGCGGACGGCAGCCGTGTGGTGACGGCCCAGGTCCGGCCAGAGGATGACGTGCGTGTGGATCGTGTCGTACGACCCATGCGCTTGAGTGATTACGAAGGTCAGCCCCGTGCGCGTGAACAGATGGAGATCTTCATTGAGGCGGCGCGTACGCGTGTGGACGCTTTGGATCATACGCTGATCTTTGGTCCGCCCGGTTTGGGGAAAACGACGCTGGCTCATATCATTGCGAATGAAATGGACAGTCGTTTTACCAGTACCTCGGGCCCTGTCTTAGAAAAAGCGGGCGATTTGGCAGCGCTGTTGACCAAATTGGAAGCAAACGATGTCTTATTTATTGATGAAATTCATCGTTTGAGTCCCGTAGTCGAAGAAATCTTGTATCCGGCTTTGGAAGATTACCAGCTGGATATTGTCATTGGGGAGGGGCCCAGTGCGCGATCCATTAAAATTGATTTGCCTCCCTTTACTTTGGTGGGGGCGACGACGCGAGCTGGTTTATTAACCTCGCCGTTGCGAGACCGCTTTGGCATTGTGCAGCGCTTGGAATTTTATGGTATCCGTGATTTGGCGGGTATTGTTCAGCGTGCGAGCCGTTTGATGGGGGTCATTATTGATGAAGGCGGTGCGATGGAGTTGGCGCGGCGTTCACGTGGGACACCTCGAATTGCGCACCGTTTACTGCGTCGAGTGCGGGATTACGCCCAAGTGCGACGTGATGGTCGAATTGATCAGGCGATTGCAAAAGAAGCGTTGAATTTGTTAGAAGTGGATGAGCACGGTCTGGATGCGATGGATCGTAAATTGATTTTAGCTATTATTAAGAAATTCGATGGTGGTCCAGTAGGCGTCGAAAGTTTAGCGGCGAGCGTGGGCGAAGAGTCGGGTACGCTTGAAGAAGTGATTGAACCGTATTTAATACAGCAAGGTTTTCTGATGCGAACTGCGCGGGGGCGTGTGGCCACGCGACAGGCGTATTTGCACTTTGGTTTGCAGGTGCCACAGCCTGCGGATTCCGCGCGGATGCAGGATGAGTCGAGAACGGTATTGGACGGTGAAGCAACCGAGCCGTCGAAGTTTTAAAGGGCAGTGTTAAAGGGCAGTGTTAATAGGCAGTTTTAATGACGGGTTGAGTGTTCCTGCACAGGGCGAACGATTGGAGTGGAGGATTTTGGAAGACGTTTGTTTTAAATGGCCATGCCGGGTGTACTATGAAGATACAGACGGACAAGGCATTTTGTATCATGGACGCTGTTTGAACTATTTTGAACGCGCGCGGACGGAGTGGATTCGTACACTCGGTGTCAACCAGTCTGAATGGTTGACGCAGGGTGTGGGGTTTGTGCTGTCATCGGTCTCGCTGACTTATCGTGCTCCGGCGTTTTTGGACGATTACCTCATCGCCACGGTGTCTTTGACTGAGAGACGAAGAACGTATTTTACGGTGACGCAACGTTTGTTGAGGTCGTCGGAAGCGGGGCGAGTGTGTGAGGATGGAATCAACGTGGATCAGTACGATGTGGCATCGGCGAAGTCCCTTGTTGAAGGTGTTTTTTGTATTGCGTTTGTGGATATCAAACGTTTTAAGCCTAAAGCTATACCGCCTATTCTGAGCGTCGTTTTGTCGGTGTAAGAGTCGGTATAAGAGTCGGTGTGGCGTGAGAAGGCGCTGTGGAAAGCTGCGGATTGGCTTGCGAGCGTGTATGTTAAATAGATCAATAGATAGATAGACCTAAAGAGGATATGAATTCATGGGGAATGAGTTGGATGCCTGGCACGTCATTGCCAACGCCAGCTGGCCTATCAAAGCGGTGATGCTGATTTTACTGTCGTTTTCGCTGTTTTCCTGGGTGGTGATTTTCAGCAAAATGCGTGAATTGTCTGCCGCAACGCGGTCAGCGGTTGAATTTGAGGATACGTTTTGGTCAGGCATTGATTTGGCGAGTTTGTTTAAAGATCTCAATAATCGAACGCCGGTGTGGGGCTTGTCGGCGCTTTTTATGGCCGGTTTCCAGTCGTTTATGCGCTTGCGACCCTATGCGTTTCATGATGCGGAATCGCTGTTGGCGGGATGTCAACGCTCGATGCGAGTGGCGTTGTCGCGAGAGCAAGAGGTGTTGGAGCGACAGCTGCCGTTTTTGGCAACGGTGGGCTCCATCAGTCCCTATGTGGGTTTGTTGGGTACGGTGTGGGGCATTATGAATTCCTTTCTGTCTTTATCGCAACAATCTCAAGTGACTTTACAAGTGGTGGCACCGGATATTGCAGAAGCGTTATTGGCCACGGCGATGGGCTTGGTTGCGGCTATTCCGGCGGTGGTGGCGTATAACCGCTATACCAGTAAAGTCGATGGTTTGGTCAGTCGATATGAGGTATTTGCCGAGGAGTTTTCCGGTTTACTGCACCGCAAAGCCCATGCACGGGTTGCGGGTGGAAAGGCGACTGAGCAGGGCGTGTCTGATGGAGCGCGATCATGAGTATTCGCAAACGTCGCCGCATTGCTGAGATTAACGTGGTGCCGTATATCGATGTCATGTTGGTGTTATTAGTGGTGTTTATGGTTACGGCGCCGTTGATTACTCAAGGTTTGGCCATTCAATTGCCCGAGGCCAATGGTAAGCCTTTGCCGCAACAAGAAGAGCCGGTGGTGGTGTCTTTAACTCAGGATGGCCAGTATTTTGTTAATATAAGCCAAAATCCGCGTCAGCCCTTGTCGCTGGGGGAACTACAAGATCGTGTGCAAAAAATTGTGCAAAATCGACCCAATGTGCAGGTATTGATCGAAGGGGATGGTGCGGCGCTTTATCAGGGTGTCATTGAATTGATGCGCGTTTTGCAGGCTACCGGCGTGAAGCAAATTGGTTTATTGACTAATCCGGTAACACAATCTGAATCCACGTGAAAATTTTATTGATTGTTTTATCGTAATTAATTTTATCGTGTTTAATAAAGAGGAAGTGTAAGCGTTGTTTGACTTGCCCAGTGTCCTGATGAGCGTGGTATTGCACGGGCTGCTGATCACAGTGCTGGTATTGTGGTCGGGGCAGACTCGAGAACAAGCGCCGATCGAGTACCAGTTTTTAAACGCCAATCTTGTTGTGCAGCAAGTGCAACCCTTGGCTGAGAAAACAGTGGTTGAGAACAAAAAAGAGACTGATCAAAAAAACAGTATTACTCGGAAAAAATCGTCGAAGGAGTCGCTGAGGTCTGAGACGCCGCCCCCTCGTCAAGCGGCTCCACAGAAAGCCGTTGCTCCTTCATCACCTCCAGAAAAGGCCAGTCAAGGGTCCGTGCCAAAACCAAAGCCAAAAGCGGAAGCGCCGAAACCAAGCTCGAAGCCAAAGCCAAAACCGAAACAAGCTGCCCTGCCGCAGTTGGATTTGCCCCTTGAGTCGGAGTGGTCGTCCGTGCTGGAACGGGATCAGGAGGCGTTGGCGGATTATGATCGAGCGCTTTCGGTTGAAGCGGAGGCGGAGCAGCAAGCTTTGGAGACGCGTGCTTATTACGTAGAGTTAATTCGGAATCGAGTGGCGCGGTATTGGTCGCGCCCACTGAGCGCGCGCAATGGCATGATGGTGCGTTTGTCTGTGACTGTGCTTCCCGATGGGACCGTGCATCGGGTGGAAATCAAAGAAAGCAGTGGTCAGCCCGCATTTGATCGTTCCGCATTGCAGGCGGTGCAGCGGGCCACGACCTTGCCAGTACCGGAAGAGCGTGATGTGTTTAATCGCTATTTTCGCAATTTTGTCCTGCAATTTCGCCCTGAGGACCTCCAACAATGACGTGTGTGCGGTTTAAGTTAAGCAAATGGTTTCCCCTGGTGATGGTGGGTATGGTGACCGTGCTGTGCTCGCCTCGATTCGTTCAGGCGGTGCTGTCGGCGCCGGTTGAAAGTGAGTTGATCATCGAGGTGACCACCGGTGTGGATGCCAAAACGCATATTGCTGTGGCGCCGTTTGCGTGGCTGGGTAAAGGGGTAGTAGCGGAAGATTTAGCGAGTATTGTTGAGGCGGATTTGTATCGATCGGGTTTGTTCAGTCCCGTGCCGCGAGCGGACATGCTCAGTCGACCTGCGGAGCCGAAAGCGGTGGCGTTTCGCGAGTGGCGGACTTTGGGGTCAGATTATTTGGTGGTGGGATCTCTCAGTCCGCAAACGGAGCGCTATCAATTTAACATGTCTCTGTTGGATGTGTTGGCGGAAACGGCACTCATTCCGTCTTTTACGGGTATGGGATCGAATTTACGAGATATCGGCCACCTGATCAGTGATACGATTTATGAGAAACTGACCGGAATTCCAGGCGCATTTGCCACGCAGATCTTATATGTCACGCTGGATCGCTCGCGCCAGAACAGCCAGTATCGATTACGGCGTGCGGATGCGGATGGCCATCGGGTGGTTACCTTGTTTGAATCGTCAGAGCCCATTTTGTCGCCCGCTTGGTCTCCGGACGGACGACGCGTGGCGTTTGTGAGCTATCACATTGGGCGGCGACCGCGCGTCATTGTGCAAGATATTGCGTCGGGAGTACAAAAAGTAATTGCTCAATTTAAAGGTATTAATGGCGCTCCGGCGTGGTCTCCCGATGGCAAGCAGTTGGCGATGGTGCTTTCGAAGGACGGTAACCCAGAAATTTATGTGATTAATTTGGTGGATGGGGTCTTGCAGCGATTAACGAATCACTACGCGATCGACACCGAGCCGCATTGGATGCCTGATGGGAAACGCCTCATTTTTACTTCGGATCGGGGTGGAAACCCCCAAATCTATGAATTGAATGTTGCGGATGGCGTGGTGCGACGGTTAACGTTCAACGGGAATTACAATGCGCGGGGTTCGGTATCCGCTGATGGACGTTATTTGGTGATGGTTCATCGGGACAATGAGGTGTTTCACATTGCCGTACAAGATTTATGGCGTGAAGCGTTTCGGGTATTGACCCAGACGACCTTGGATGAGTCGCCCAGTATAGCGCCGAATGGCAGTATGGTTATTTACGCTACTCGGGATGACGGAGATGGGGTGCTGAGCGCCGTATCCTTGGATGGTAAAGTGAAAGTGCGGTTGCCTGCAAAACACGGAGAAGTGCGTGAACCCGCGTGGTCACCTTTTTTGCGTTAGTTTCTTTTGCGGATTCTTTTGCGTAAGTTTTTTTACGTGAGCGCAATGCTTAGGTTCGTGATGTTATTCTGAGGAGTTATTGCATGTACATGATGGGGGAGCGCGTATGAGCAAACGTTACAACACCATTCTCGAAACCGTGGGGAATACACCGGTAATCAAACTGAATAAACTGGCGCCTGCAGGGATCAACCTTTTTGTAAAAAACGAGGCCTGTAATCCCATGGGTTCGGTGAAAGACCGTTTGGCTTTGGGTGTGATCGAAA
>JARRRL010000039.1:0-15368 GCA_037380725.1 Gammaproteobacteria bacterium
TTTTGATATCACACTGGCGGACTGGCGAACCTTCACGGATTAACCAAACCGCTGATCCGCTCTGGCTTCAACTCGCCAACGTATATGCAGAACGCCGAATTATACTCGTTGTACGCCACCGCATAACGAAAATCACAAAAGTAAGCTGGGTGTTTGGTCGCAATGGCATCGCCCGCCTTACACGCGCCCGACAAAGACTCCACCAAGGCGTCATTATTAGGGCCCAGACACGCTTTCCCTGACACAGTATGATCGGAGCCCAGACAGCCACTCAGAAGCAAACTGATCACCAACAGCCAACCGAGACCACAACCAGAACATCTTTTGCATTGTGACATGCGTTGCAACATTATAGTAAAGACACCAAAAATCCTTGCTTTGACGGCAGAGAGTAAATTAAGCACAACATACCATCAAGTATCGACCATAATCGCGCAAAGTAACGAAAAAGCACAACATCATCTGGCCAATTAAACAGAAATCATTCTTTAGATATCAAAGCGCTACCACCCGAGACGCCGCGATCCCGTGCACGCCAGCTCAAAACGCTCGCTTCAAAAATAAAGCACGCAATGACTTGAAAAATCGACACACGGCACCCATTAGGTTGAACACCAGCCCAAATGAGGCGAGGCTTATTTTGTATGCTCTGTATACATCTCTTGAGCGCAAATTAAGAGCACAAAGCGCGTACATGATGCGTGGGAATAGAAAAGTACGCCAGAATCGTTTTGTAAGAAACGTCATGAGTCAAGATCACCCAACGAGTAGGAGCCACGATCCGTGGAAATTGTTGTATCACTGATTATGGTGGTCGCAACCACCGTCGTTATTGCTCGCGCCTGCGATGGGTTTGAAACCGCCGCTGACTACCTGGGACGACATTTATCGGAAGGTGTGAAAGGTGCATCCATCAACGCCGTGGGCAGCTCCATGCCAGAACTGTTCACCACGTTTGTCTTCTTGTTTCTGTTTGCCGATACCAGTGGTTTCGCCGGTGGAATTGGCACCACAGCAGGCAGCGCCATATTTAATACGTTAATTATTCCTGCCGCCAGTATTCTAGTGGCGTTGAAACTGTTCAAGCTCACCGCCATACCCGTATCCAAGAAAGTCATCTTACGTGATGGTTTGATGCTAATCGGCGCTGAATTTATCCTCATCGTTACCATTGGCACCAATTTACATTGGTGGCACGGTTTACTGCTTATACTGATCTACGTGGGCTACGCCGGAATACTGTTCCTTTCCATGCGCAAGAACCCAGAGGCATCCTCGACCGATGACCCGGAAACGCCTGATGACGAAACGATCGCGCACAGCGTAAGCTCTCGCTGGATTGCGCTGTTTACATTAGACTTGGAACACGCGATCATTGGCAAGCGCTCATTGACTACAGGAAACGCTTGGCTGTTGTTGTCCATTGCGACCGTGTTTATTGCCATTGCTTGTTACTTTTTAGTACTGGGTTGCGAAATACTTGGGCACGCCCTGGGCATTCATGGGTACTTTGTAGCCGTTATCATCGCCGCCGCCGCCAGTAGTATTCCCGACACCATACTGTCCATCAAAGACGCCAAAAAAGGCAATTACGATGACGCTGTCTCAAACGCTTTAGGCAGCAATATTTTTGACATCTGTGTTGCGCTCGGTTTACCACTGCTTATATACACCCTCGTTTATGGCAGCATCAGCATGCCGGTTGAGACGGTGGACAACGTATCAGAACTGCGCGTTTTGCTCTTATTTATCACCATTGCCGCTTTTTTTATTTTTTACCTGGGCCAAGGGGCCAGCAAAATAAAAGCCTACGGATTATTCGGACTGTACACGGTATTCACAGCATTTATTATTGCCCGAGCCTATGATGCCAGTTGGATTGAGCCCATTGCCAAAGGTTTACATTTCATACAAATCACTCTGCAAAACGGATAATAACAGCACGACAACGCCATTCGAAACGTAACAAAGCCAATGCCTGCGAATCGATACATGTAAACCTAAACATGCAAACCTGTACATGAAAGCTTATACATGAAATCATATATATAAGGACATAAAAAAGGACCCACACACACCATCCAGCAATCCCCTCAACACAATCCCCTCAACACAACACAGGAGAGGTGTACGATGCTATCCAAATTTTTACGTGACGCACGTGATAAAATTGGCGAATTGAAAAACGAAGCATTGAAATACAAGTCTAAAGAATTTTTACACGCGGCACTGGGCGGCAGTGCGCTGGTCATCCTGGCCGACGGGAAAATCGAACCAGAAGAAAAAACCAAGATGATGGCTTTTATTCAGAATCACGAGGCCCTCTCGGTCTACAATTCCTCCGAAGTTGTGAAAACATGGAAAGACTATATTGACACCATCGAAATGGACGCTGACATCGGCAAAGCCAAAGCCTTTACCGCACTCGGTAAAATCAAAGGTAAAGACGCACAAGCTCGATTGGTACTGCGCATGGTATGCGCTATCGGCGCAGCGGATGGCAATTTCGACGCCGATGAACGACGCATCGCTGCGACCATTGCAACAGAACTGGGCCTCGATCCCAAGGAGTTTGAATTGGATTGAATGCCTCAAACCGGTGTCGGCGCGTCGAATAACAATAGCTTGTCAACGACAAGGCACCACCGGAGTTCCATGGTAACATCAACAGAATCGCGACCTCGCGATGCGACACCGTCAGCGGCACCCATCACGATCGCACTGACGGACAAGTATCACACAAACCTCACAAACGACCAAAACAGAAAGGAGTTTCCCATGGCTGTATCGCTGCAAAAAGGTGGTAATGTAAGTTTAGACAAAACCGCCCCGGGCATGACAAAAATATTAGTTGGACTGGGCTGGGATAAACGCGCCACAGACGGAACGGATTTTGATCTCGACGCCAGTGTGTTTCTGCTCAATGACGGTGGCAAAGTCCGTACCGATAGCGATTTTATTTTTTACAACAATCTGACTTCAAGCTGTGGTTCCGTCGTGCACCAAGGTGACAACCGCACAGGCGAAGGCGAAGGCGACGACGAAGCCGTTAAAGTCGACTTGGCCAAAGTACCCGCCGACGTCCAGAAAATTGCCGTCACCGTGACCATTCACGAAGCGGAAGCACGCCAACAAAATTTTGGCCAAATTTCCAACGCATTTATTCGCATTGTGAACGACGAAAATGCCGAAGAAGTCGTGCGATACGATCTCACTGAAGATTATTCCATTGAAACCGCCATGATTCTGGGTGAAATTTATCGTCATAATGGCGAATGGAAGTTCAAAGCAGTGGGTCAAGGTTATGAAGGCGGTCTCAAAGCCATGGCTTCCGGGTACGGCATAAACATTGGGTAAATATTTGCGTTACAGCAACCCAATACGCCTTATAATTTAATTAACACTATTATGCTGACACAACACATTCGCGCCGGATCGCTGAAACTGAAACTGACGGAGGGAGCCACTCGCATCGACGAGTTGCTGGCCTTCGCCAGTCGTGAAAATCCGCAACGCGGGTACTTGTTTGTCAGTAAAGTGCTGGGCAAGCATATCCCGGTCAGGCCAACCACGATGCGGGCCATTTACCAGGAGCTTGCTCAGCGATGCGCCCCCCATGGCAGCACCTTGGTTGTGGGCATGGCGGAAACCGCAACCGGACTCGGGGCCGGTCTGGCCGATAGCCTCGCGCATGACAATCCGGCACAACCCGTTTACTATCAACACACCACGCGGCACGCATTACCCGATCACCCTCTCTGGTTTACCTTAAACGAAAGTCACTCTCATGCGGTGGACCACCTGTTTTATCAACCCAACACCAAGGTGTTTGACGCCATCTGCGCCTGCAAAACACTTATACTCGTCGACGATGAAATAACGACTGGCCGTACCTTAACCCAATTATTATCTCAACTTCTGTCGCGCTTGCATCACGTTCAACGTGTAATGGTGGTGAGTTTAGCCAATTGGCTGTCAAACGATGCCGAACACGCCTTCACGCGTATGGCGCCAAACGTTATTTTTGTGCAATTAATCAAGGGTTCCTTCACTTTTACAGCCAAACCCGACTTCGCTCCACGCTTACCCCCCACAGCGGATCGGGCGGTATGCCGTCACTCATCCCGCTCCGATTTAGGCCGAACTGGTTTACGCATGCCCTATACACCGACGCGTGCAGAGCAAACCCTCATTCAATCACTCCCGTCAACATCGGCTCAGACTTACACAGTAGTGGGCACGGGCGAACACCTTTATTTACCCTTTTTGCTGGCTGAAATGCTGGAAAAAACGCAAAACGTGTTGTTTCAATCCACAACCCGATCGCCCATTTTACTGGGAGACGCGATCACTCGTAAAATTGCATTCCCGATTGATGACAATCGAGTACATTATATTTATAATTTGCCATCAGATCGAAAATCGCTCATCCTATGTGAAAGCCAAGTACTTGCACAACACCATGGTTTCGTTCGCGGTAAGCAGTGGGAAATCACAGAAACTGAGCACACCACAGACTTCACAGCTTCGAAAAAAAGCAGTAATGCTCACTGATGGAACCCGCATGGTAGCAGTTGATCGTACAGAAATAAACGCAGACGCCGCCACAAGCGATTCACATCTTGATCAATCCCGTGTCGTTGTCTTCACCGATCTGGATGACAGCATATTGCTAACCAAATCTAATCTACCCCAAGGTGCGCATTACTTCTTAGGCGCCTCTGATCAAAGGGGCCAGCCTCACTCTTTCTTTACGGCCTCTCTGCGTCGCCTACTTCAATTATTTCAAGACAGCAACGCCATCATCATTCCCGCCACCGGTCGCAGCACCGAAGCGCTGAATCGGGTGAACTACGCGTTTTCCAGTTATTGCGTTGTGTCTCACGGTGCCGTGGTACTGAACCCCGATGGCCATCCGTGCAAAAAATGGTTGGGGGAAATCGAATCCGAATTGGAACACTGGCCTGAATTACTGGACCACACGAATCGAGAAATCAACCACATTATTTCCACTGAAAACTTGGACGCACGATCCCGTGTTATTGTGGATCAAAATATCCCCGCCTACGTTTCCATCAAAGGACAACCTTCAGCACTGGAACACATTCGTCTTCGTAACACGCTGGATCCACACTTTTTTCGACATGAAAACGGGCGCAATCACGCCCTGTTACCCCCTTATACACGCAAGCGCCGAGCCATCCACTATATACAGCGCAAATTGAAACTCAGCGCCAACGATCTGGCCATCGGCATTGGTGACAGCCTTTCCGATCTGGAGTTTTTACAAGCCTGTCAATTTGCGATGATTCCTAAAAACAGTCAAATCATGGGCGAGCACCTACTGACGGAGGCGTAATATGAACCAACGCGCCCAAAAGCCACAGCCCCGAAACACCCCCCTGGTGGGCAGCTATGCGCCAGAAGATTGCCTTTTTTTACTCAAACCCATTCGAGCCAATTACCAAAGCATCGCCGATAAAGAGACCTTGATTCAATCGGGTAAAATGCATTATTCTCAAATCATTCATCAAGAATCAGCGCCCAGTGCGGCGTACACCACGTTATTCCACCACATGACCCAACGCTATAAAAAGCGCCTTGCGCAAGAGATTATGCTGCTCGCCAGTCATATCCATACAGCGCGCCAGGGGGACATTACCTTGCTTTCCTTGGCGCGAGCTGGCACACCCATTGGCGTCTTGTTACACCGTGCACTCACCCATCACTTCTCACGTCGCTCCACCCACTATTCCATCTCTGTGGTGCGCGACCGTGGCATCGATACTCAGGCGCTGCACTACGTACTGGAACACGGACACACCGATCGCAGCATCGTATTTGTAGATGGCTGGACCGCCAAAGGCGTTATAACGCACGAACTGCATCGTGCCATCGATGCCTTTAACGCGAAACACCACACACGTATTCCACGCGAATTATTCGTGATTTCCGATATTGGCGGCACCGCCGACGCGCAGGCGACCTTCGACGATTACACCATTCCCAGCGCACTCTTAAATTCCACCGTTTCGGGGCTCGTTTCACGCTCCATACTCAATGATGAGATTGGCCCCACGGATTTTCACGGCTGCGTTCCATACACGCATCTTAAGCCCAACGATAAATCGGTGTGGTTCATCGATGAAATTTTTTCGCAAATGCAGCGCGGCGTACAGGCCCCCCCACCGACCCTGAACCCAAGCATCTGCCGACAGCGAGCCAACTCGTTTTTACAATGGGTAAGAAAACACCACAACGTCAGCGATATGAATCGGATTAAACCCGGTATCGCTGAAGCCACACGCGTGCTCCTACGGCGCGTACCAGATCAATTACTGTTACGACAGTACGGCGCACCTGAGACCTTGCATCTAGAGCGACTGGCAGCCGAAAAATTGGTCCCCACTACCGAGGTAACCGCAATGCCTTTTGGCGCCTGCTCCCTCATAAAAGACGTTACCCACTGATTGGAGAGCGCAATTTCATGCACGATCTCATGCACAAACAGGTCAGCTATTACGATCTCGGTGCCACACTCTATACGCCCTGTACACACAGCAAACTGGCATTTCTCTTGTGCCAACCTTCTGCACTTCCCACGCACACCACCACCGCCGCCATCAACCCGATCTTGCCCAAACGCATTCGCTCCACGGTTTTTTGTTTGGAAGACGCCGTTTCCGAAGCCGAACTCCCCGCCGCGTTGAATAATCTCGAACAATCCTTGAGCCACTATCACACGCCATCGAGCGTCAAGCGTTTCATTCGGCCCCGCAATCCCGAGGTGCTCTCTGAAATTCTAACCTACAAAAACATCGATCGTATTGATGGTTTTGTATTGCCCAAGTTTGATCTCAACACCGCAAAAGCCTACCGACGCATCTTAGCAAAACAAGCCCCTCATCACTTTTTCTTTATGCCAACATTGGAAAGCGCGCAAGTCTTTGATGCCACGGCGATGCGCCAATTAGCCACAGAGCTTAAATCGTGGGGCCAATGTATTATTTGTTTACGCATCGGTGGCAACGATTTAATGAATTTAATCGGCATCAAACGCATGCCCGGCTTCACCATCTACGACACACCATTACGGACAACGATTGATCAATTGATCCTCTCATTTCGCACCGAAGGCTTTGAGTTATCCGCCCCCGTTTTTGATATTCTGAATGACCCCGAAACACTGAAACGCGAAATCGCCATAGACATTGCTTACGGCTTTTACGCCAAAACAGCCATTCATCCACATCAGGTTGACATTATTGAGAACGCTTATCAGGATTTTGCTGATCAGCACGCCACCCAGGTACAAGGTGTTCTGAATCCTAAAACGCAAGCTGTTTTCAGCCTAAACGGCCAAATGATGGAAGTCGCGTGTCACAAAAGCTGGGCAACTCGCGCTAACCATTTGGCAAAGCAAAGACAAAAACCGTTCCACATGCAACCAGCTATCACATAGAATTAATTCAACAACTCGAGGGCTGAGATATTGGAGGTTAGGATGTCAGGGTGGGGATGTGTTAACATCATCCGATTTGGGGATACGGCAGAGCGAAAGAATTTGTTTTCATTGTATTCTCTCCTAACACCAGGCAAACTTTCTGTTGTTTTAAGTCTTTCACAGCCTGTACACTTTTCACGGTGACGCGTCAACCCCCCATTCACCTCACGCTCCACAACGCGTCCTACCAACATCATGCAATGTAACCCTAGAACTTAACAGAGGACTTTTATGACTGTTTCATTACAAAAAGGTCAACGGATCAATCTGGAAAAAGATAGCGGCCAAATCACCAAAGTGTGTGTTGGTGTAAACTGGGGCGCGATAGAGAAAAAAGGCTTCTTCGGTAGTAATAAAAAAGTGGCTGTGGATCTGGATGCCAGTTGTGCAACATTCAATGCCGAGAAAAAACCGCTGCAGCTCATCTATTTTGGTGAATTAAACGGCCAAGGAATACGGCACTCCGGCGATGATCTTACGGGTGATATGGATGGCGATGATGGTCTCGACAACGAAGTTATTACTGTTGATTTATCAGCCGTTTCTCCGGAAACAGATCAGATTGTGTTCGTATTAAACTCATTCCGAGGTCAAGACTTCAAAGACATTCCGTTCGCCTCTATTCGCTTGTATGAAGGGACCCCCACCCACGTGGAAAGCATTTTCGCCGTCTTTGATATTGCAAACGACCCCAAATTCCAGGGCGCCGTTTCCATGGTCTTGGGCAAGTTGTACAAAAAAGATGGGAAATGGAAATTCACGGCATTTGGAGAGACCACACCCGATCGCAAACTGGAGGAAACCTTACAAACCGTAGCCAATCAATATCTGTAAGCGACACCTTTTATTACACCTTTTCTCATCCTCATCACCGCTTCCTGTCTTCAGCGGAAATCAAAAAAACCGGCTATCCGCCGGTTTTTTTGATTCATTTCTTGACTCGCATGCCTTCCAAAAGATCACCTTCATCCTCGGGTAAGCGACGTTTATCTCGCTTAAACCAATTCGTAAAACTTCCCGAAGAATCAATTTCGAGCTGCAAGGTCCGCACACGCTCGTATTTTTCATCCGTGGCGGCACGAGCCTGAGTGGTTTCACGAATGATGCGCGGCTGCAAAAACACCAACAAATTACGCTTTACGTTCACTCTGGATTTACTCTTAAACAAGCGACCCAATAGCGGTATATCCCCCAACACCGGTACCTTCTGTTCCGAATCGGTAAAATCATCTTGAATCAGACCACCCAACACCAAGGTCTCACCATTATCCGCCAAAATGGTTGTTTTAATGGAACGCTTATTCGTGATTAAGTCTGCCGATTGGATCGCTTCAGAAGACGGCACAACCGATGACACTTCTTGCTCCACCTGTAAGCGCACCACATCCCCATCATTGATTTGAGGGATCACCTTTAAGGTTAAGCCCACATCTTCCCGCGAAATCGTTTGAAAAGGATTGGTGGTACCCGAATTCGTATTGGTCGTACTGCCCGTAATGAACGGAACGTTTTGTCCCACAATGATTTCTGCTTCTTCGTTATCCAGTGTCATAATACTCGGCGTTGACAGCAAATTCGCATTGGAAGACGATGCAATCGCCTGCAACAAGGCGCCGTATCCACTCTCTCCCGCTGAATTGCGCTCTCCACCCGCCAGTGTAACGCCATCCGCCAAAGATGCGCTTTCGTTATCGCCGGTGAGTGCAGAAATAACCCCATTCAAATTAGAACCTAAATTTGAAAAGCTGATCCCGCCCACCGGACCACCATCTTTATTCAAGCTGGCCCACTGAATGCCGAGCGCGTTGCTTACATCACCCGAAACCTCAACAATGGCAGCCTCGATCAGCACCTGAGCGCGTCGAATATCGAGTTGACGCACCACATCCTCCATCCAGGTCATTTCCGTTGGTTGCGCCCGAATGACCAATGCATTCAAGGTTTCATCCGCTTGGATATTCGTTTTTTCCACCGCTTGATTACTGCCTTTACTGCTTCGCCCGCCTCCACCTTGTCGCTCAGTCTCCATGTTCTTCAAAATTTCAGCGACTTTGGCCGCATCCGCATGCCGCAAATAAACCACTTTTGTCGCGCCAGAAAATTTCGAGGGTTGATCCAATTCAATGACCAAAGCGCGAATACGAGCACGTGCTGATTTTTCACCTTTTACAATCAAACGGTTGGTGCGCTCTTCAGCCACCACCGTCACCTGCGCCGTCGAACTGCTGCGCGAAGCGCGTGTCGACTTTTTGCCGCTTTCAACGGGTTCTAAATTTTGCAACAAATCCACTACATCACCCACCCACGCTTCACGCAGTTGAATGACTTCAAGTTCTTCGCTCTCAGCCGTATCCAATCGTTTGATGATGTCCAGAATACGCTGGATGTTCGACGCATGATCACTGATGATCAACGAATTGGCGGACGCTACGCCGGCCAAATGACCATACTGCGGTATTAAGGGGCGCAGAATAGGGACTAACTCAATGGCTGGCGTATTCACAATTGGAATGACACGCGTCACCAACTCCTCGCCATCCAAGTTCCGGCCTTGACGCAGCGGAATACTGTCTTGCTTCGCGGTTTGATTCGGGACAATTTTGACCACATTGCCACTGGGTACCGCAACAAAACCATGCACATTCAGAACGGAATTAAAGAGCGCATAGACTTCATCAGCCGTCATACGCTTCTTTGCCACAACGGTGACCTTGCCTTTTACTCGAGGGTCCACCACAAAGCTCAGTTTTGTGATATCTGAAACCTGGCCAATGAAAGCGCGAATATCAGCACCTTTCATATTGACGCCCCACGTTCCTTCCTCACCAGCCACCTCACCAAGAGTAGGCGTTTCTTCACCTTTACCCAAAGCAATTTGACCGGCACACAATGTCAGAACCAGACACATAGCACGTATCAAAGTCAAGCACCAAATAGCAGTTCTGTCCGTATGGTCAGAAACACGATCAAAGTGCTTATTAGTCCCCTGCGCTGTTGCTCTCATCATGACGATGCTCATTAAACTTCTTAGTAGCCTCTGCGTGTCATCCCTAATTCACACTCAATTCCAGGAACACAATCACGCCTCTAAGTGGCGATCAACGTCCACCACCCATAAGATCGCGCAAGTTGATGTCCACAGTAAGTCGGGTTTGCCCTTTTTGCAGCTCGACCTGGATCGATTCTTGGTTCAACACTTGCTGAAACAAGACCTGATCCTGAGCCGGATCCCCCAGCGTCTGTCCATTAACGCTGAGTATCTTATCACCTACACTCACTGGCAGCATGTTCAGTAACTGCCTCGGTGCCGAACTGGTAATCAAATACCCACCGCCTTCCGACGGATCAATCGTTGTTAAGCCTAATTGAGTCAGCGTCGCTTCGGTTTGATTCTGTAGACCATTAAACAACGGGTTATTTGTTGGATTTTTCGCTAATTCAGCCGGAGGCGTTGTTGTGCTGCTATTCTGCCCACCCAGTCGCTCAGCACTGGGTTCTTGCTTGGTTGCGGGCGGTCGCCGCCCAGTGAAGGCCCCCGACGCACCGCTGCGCGAAGGCCGGGATGAAATCACCCGTGGCTCCTGCTTCCCCGCATCATACGATTTACCATTGATCAACATACCATCTTCTTCTTTCGAAAATTTCAACGTTTCCACGCGCCCGTTTCGGCGCAAAATAATGCGATCCGAATAAACGCGTTCTAACGTTGCATTCCCAGGCAACGCATCGCCAATGGCGTACAACAACTTATCATCATCACCGCCACGCCCACGCATTTCCGCAATAATAGCCGATGATCGCTTAGGATCTTCCGCAACAAATACGCCGTGTAACTCCAAATTTAATTTTGTTTCCGGTGCCTTAATCGCTTCATCTTGCGCCGTTGGCACCGGTGTTGGCGCCACTTTCGGTTGGTCACCAAACAATGTCCAACGAGACAAAGTCCTCAAATCCAAACGATCCCCTGCCGTCTCTTCGTACCCTGAAGGCGAGACAAGCGGCGCTAAGGGCGATAAAGATCCCGACGCTGGCACAGCCGATCCCGGAACCACCACGAGCCAAGACAGCTCTGCTAAGGCGTAACTCGCCGCCACGACAAGCGGAATGATCAACACGCCAAAACCACGCTGTACCCACTGTTCAACTTGATTCATTATCTGTCTCCAACCATCGCCGCGCTCATTCCCACGCTCGCTCGCCTTCCTTGCTGCACGTGAGACCTACGTGAGACCTACGTGAGACAATGACAAGGTCTCTCACCCTCCATAGCTTATCTGAACAACTTATCTCAACAACTTATCTGAACACGATCGGGTTAAACTTAACACAATTAGTATCATTAATAATGACTTATAATAAGCTCTGTTCAAACTCAATCATCACCGCATCTGGATCACGGGGTTGCCCCATACCTGCCAAGGCCTGCACACGCTTCAATACGCGCACCTTCACTCCCCCTGTCGTCAGCACTTCCACTGACAACAAAGGTTGCTTGTCCTGCTGCTGTTGTACATCAAGCAATAAGGTGTTCCGTTCAGTCGCCGATAAATGCCCAATAATGATTGGCAAGTCCAATTGCGTTTGAATCGGCTTTGACACCGACACCGGTCCACCTTCCCAGTTCATATTCCCTTGAGCAACAAATGTCATTTTGTTACCCAGATCACCTTCCCAGTAGACTCCCTTCAATACAATTGGTTTTTCAATGCGCGCTGCACGTGTTTGTAGTAATGGGTTTACCCATTCCGATCCAATCGTCCCGCGCTCAATCGATAGTTCCGATCCACTGAGCCCGTTGGCCACAAACCCATTGATATCTAAACCAATACTCTTTACCCAGTAATCCAAAGCCAACTGGCCATACAACAAATCAAAAGGTCGCCACTCCGGGTGCTCGAAAAGTACGCCCCACAGGCTGAACTGTTAAATCTATAGAACCTGACCAAATACTACCTTGTGGTTCACTCAGGCTAACAGTGCCATTCGGTAACCTTTGGTTGATCTGGGGTAACACTAAATCAGCAGGAATCTTAGCGATAAAAAACAACACATAAGCGACAATTCCGATCAACAACAAGCGCTTCCAGTTCGCCATAAGTCCAGCTCTAACTCGAAAAAAAGTTAACGTTTAATAAAAAAATCTATTTATTGACTCTCAACAGCTTTTAACGAACGGGTAACTGAATGTAATAGTTATCGTGAGGCTCCCGCCCATTTCTCAATATCTTGATCCTTTGATCTTTTACCCTTTGATCTTTTACCCTTTGTTCTTTTACCCTTTGCTTCATCCTTCCTTCACACCAATCGCCGTCCACGAATACTGGTGCCGATGATGCAACGCGATCACACGAAAGCCCGCCCCCTTCAGCAAGGCTTCCACTTCTTCTCCTCGATAATACTTCGAGTACGATGGGTTCAACTGATCAAAAATGACGTAGCATTGTTTCCGCCATGAAAACTTTGAAAACACATTTAGAAAGTACCCTTTCATCGGCATATTGAGATACCGGCACAAAAACAGATAACCGTGACACAGTCCATTCAAACCGTGACAAAGCACTCTCAGTACCGCATCAGGCAGAATTTTGGTCACCCGACGCGCCGCATTAGAGATCGCTACATACTGCTCATTGCCTTCGTATCCATACAACCAAACGACGCATTTTCCGCCCGGTTTTAATGCCGCATGTATCCGCTGAACAATCGCCTCAGCACCGGGTGCATGGTGCAATACTCCCAGAGAAAAGACGAGATCCATTTCATTCTCAAGCGCAATCTCTTCCCCCTTCACATTGTGAAAATCAATCGGGCACGGTGCGTTTTCATTATTGCGCATCGCAACAACAATCGCTTCAGACGGTTCTATGGCCACGATACGCGAAGGGCGATAATGAGACAACATGCTCACAATTCGACCACTCCCGCTCCCCACATCCATCACCACCTTATCCGCAATCTCATCAACCGAGAAAGGATGCACAATATCTTTAAGAAGTTCAGGATCTCCCCAATAACCATCGATATCAGAATCTACTGTAAACTGTTTTCCAAAATCAGGGTACGATTCTTTCTCATCAATCGGCAACATACTCGGCCCTCAGTAACCATGCAATCTTGTTGCCACAGTATAGAACGTCTTCCACGCCTCTTAAAACATAAGCTTTGCAAAGCAGCTCTCGTTTCATGCTCTTTTCATGCTCTTTTCATACTCTTCTTCATAGAAGTGGAGACAAGCATTTACCCATGCATGTGATGAACACATTGCTATAATTTTAACTGTTGCTATTACGCCTTGTTCTGATGCGCTGTTCTTATGCGCTCAAATGTGCTCAAAAAGTACTCGCACGATCTCGCACGATACTGACACAGTCATTACACACGAATCTTTCGCTTCAAACTTGATAACACCAGGCTTAATAAGATGAAAATGGAAACCACAAACAGCACTTGTCCAGACCCCATCCGCAAGCTCTCAATCATCGTCCCCATTTTCAATGAACAAGACAGCGTAGAAGAACTGCATCGTCGTATCTTGGCGGCTTGCAATACGGATCAATATCAGTGTGAGATCATTTATATTAACGATGGTTCCCTCGACAACACCCCTAACAAGCTTGATCAGCTCGCCACGATAGATGAATGCGTGCGCGTAATCCACTTCAATCGCAATTTTGGACAGACAGCAGCCCTGATGGCGGGCATCGATCACGCCAAAGGTGACGTACTCATCACGCTGGATGCCGACCTGCAGAATGACCCCAAAGACATACCGGCTTTATTAAGCAAGCTAAACGAAGGTTACGATTTGGTTTCAGGTTGGCGAAAGGATCGTCAAGACTCTAAATACAAACGTATTCTTGTGAGTCGTGTCGCAAACCGTCTGATTTCTCGTCTTTCCGGCGTCCACCTAAATGATTATGGCTGCACACTCAAAGCCTACCGAAGAGAAATCATTGAAGACATTAAATTATATGGAGAAATGCATCGATTTATCCCGATTTATGCCGCGTGGTCAGGAGCCAGAATAACCGAAATCCCCGTCAATCACCACGCCCGCACCCACGGCACCTCTCACTATGGTTTAGAGCGAACGTTCAAAGTCGCACTGGATCTCATGGTCATCATGTTTTTAAAACACTACGCCCATAAGCCAATCTACGTGTTCGGTGGGTGTGGCTTAATCAGTCTATTCTGTGCTTTTGTCACTTTCTTTTTTATGATTTTTCTGAAATACGCGCGTGATACAGCTTTTATTCAAACACCGCTCCCCATCATCGCCGTCATGTTTCTACTGGTCGGGATGATTTCCATTTTACTGGGTCTCATTGCCGAATTGCTCATGCGTACGTACTTCGAATCACAGTGCAAACGCAGTTATGTCATCAAAAAGCGTAACGTCACTTAGCCTGAATTTTCTCAGCAGATGTTGTATCCATACCGTTTACAAGCAAAATAGACGGCCCTGTAACGATATGGCTTTTTAGGAGGGGCATTAGGTTTAAAAGAGGCCCAATGGGATGACGAACCGTCTCCGATAAAGTAGAAAATGGTATGTAAATACCTTTACTGCGTGGTATTGATATTCGTATGGACCCAACGAAACGTCAGATTAATGCGTGCAGCATGAACACGTTTTCGCTTTGGCACACAGTGATGCCAATATCGCTGTGTCTGACCTCGCATCAGCAATAGGCTACCGCTCGTCAATTCAACACCGACGGGATGACACTGCCGCAATCGGTGGCGAAATCGACAGGTACGCGTAGCACCAAAACTCAGGGACACTATCACAGGAGACACACCAAGATAAGCCTCATCATCGCTGTGCCAACCCAAGGCGTCTTCACCATTTCGGTACAAATTC
>JARRRL010000040.1:0-12266 GCA_037380725.1 Gammaproteobacteria bacterium
CGATTTCACGCTCGGTTATCGAACGCAACTTCAATTTCCAAAAGTGATGTGGTGGTGGGTCGCGTTGATCATACTGAGTCTGTATTGGATCATTCGAGGACCCTATCGGAACTTGGCTGGTTATGAAACATTACGCGCCGTACAATCCCTCTGGATCGTACTCATTTTTATTCATGAATGTCGTCGAATACGACAATTTGAAATTGCAGCATGGGCAATTGTAGCTGGCATTTTTTTACAAATAATCATTGGTTACATACAATTCTCTATAGAAAGTGATTTAGGCTTGCAGGCACTGGGTGAAGCCGGATCCGCTTCTACGGCTGGAGCAAATCAAGGCGTCTATGGCGAACAGAGTGAGGTGTATCGCGTTGGCGGATTATTAGGGCACCCAAACCTTTTGGGCGCTTACCTCGCAGCATTTTTACCAATCCCCATGGCGTTACTGTTTGGATCATTCTCAAAGCATAAAAAATTTATTCTGGCTACAGTATCTGTACTCGGCATAATGCTATTACTGATAACGCTCTCCCGTTCAGGCTGGATCAGCTTTTTCTTTGCGTTTAATTTGCTATTGTTTTTTTCGTTTTTCAATCCTACATTACGAGGTAAATACCGTGGCTTAAAAACAAGCGTCGTTGTCAGTGCACTTGCATTGACATTACTGACATCCGGACCTATCGCGAAACGCTTAACACAAAGCGACGAAGGCGCCTTTAATTTCCGTATTGATTGGATGATCACCGCCATACACATGGTGCAAGACAAACCCATCATGGGGTACGGCCTTAACACCTTTATTTATCACTTGCCCAACAAAACAAAATATGGTGGTTATCAATCATTAAATCGTGTTTTTGGTCAATTATGGCCCGTGGTTCACAACACGTATTTAATCATTTGGTCAGAACAAGGCTCGCTGGGTTTTCTCGTTTTTATAGGATTTCATATTGGCATTATACGCACAGCCATACAGAATCTTAGATACCCCCTTAACACACACCTCTATCTTATAAACATTGGATCACTCTGTGGATTTTTAGCATTAATGATCGATGGGATAGCTAGTTTTTTTATCAAAGTACCTTCCACTGGTCGATCTTGGTGGATTCTCATTGGATTAATTATGGCGATTCAGCAATGGAACCAGCGCGAAATGAGTTATCGATCATCTCAAAAGTAAAACACCATTTTTTTACTGTTATATTCGATCCATCACTGAACATTTAAAATGTTTGAATTAAAACACTGAGTCAAGCGGCCATTCCGATCATCCACCAGCAGAGTTTTCGTCATGCCTCATACGCCATCGAACTCAATACGGGAACCACAAAAAAGAAAGATCGTTAACAGCAAATTTGTTTACCCATTTCTATTCTCACAAATAAAAATATCTTTATTAAAACACTTTACTGAACTACGCTGGTACACGGTGCTCATTACCACAAGTTTGTATACCATTGCAGTATGGGTTGCCATGTATGTATGCAATGAACATGATCTGACTGAATCCGATCATTTTATTTACTGGCTACTCGTCACCGCATCCACCGTTGGCTACGGTGATTACTCACCCAGCACCGTAGCCGGTAAATGGGTTGTTGTACTGTTCGTGATACCCGTAGGTTTAATACTATTCGGGCTGATACTGGGCCGTTTAGCAGCATTTATTTCATATCAATGGCGCAAAGGAGCAAGAGGATTGAATTCCATAGATTACACCGATCACATACTCATCATCGGCTGGAATAACAGGCGGACTTTATCTCTGATTCGACTTTTACAACAAGATTCAGGACACCTCATTAACCAGAAAAAAATAGTGTTAATGGTTTCTGAAGAAATGGAAAATCCACTCCCTGGCGAAATCGGATTTGTACGCACAAGCAACTGCAGCGCAATGGAAGAGCTTAAACGCGCAAATATCTTCAGAGCGAGCTGCATTATTATTAACGGGGAATCCGATGAAGTCACCATGACCGTTTCACTCGCCTGCGCCACCCTGAATCCCACCGCTCACATCATCGCCTATTTTAACAAAGAAGGCATCGGGAGTTTACTAAAAAAACATTGCCCGAATATTGAATGTGTACCCTCTGTTTCTGTTGAAATGATGGCTCGCTCCGCTTTAGACCCTGGATCCAGTGAACTGCATCACCAATTATTAGACCCCCACACAGGGATGACACAATATTCCAGCGAATACGTTGGCGATACCACTACCGTACGAAAACTCTACATCACAATGAAAGAAAAATACAACGCAACATTAATTGGAATTGCCGAGGACAAATCAAAGCCGCTCGTGCTCAACCCCGATCTCAGCAAATCCATCGAACCCGGAAACCGAATTCACTATATTTCTAAAAAGCGTATCGAATCTCTAACCGACAAAACTGTTACCTTCTAGTACGCGTGCGAGAACCATACTAAAATCAATAATATCTCACATTTCAGCTCTCGCAACCACAGTTGAAATTTGAATTTATTTTTGTAAAAACATGATGTAATTTCAATTGTTTTTAAAAAATGCCACTGTATCGCTCCAGCCACTGGCGACCAATCAACGCCGCTCTTTCGAAGCCGACCTCGCGATCACCTCATGCAAGTATAACGTATTCATGCAAGTATAACGTATCGATAACTCTTCTCCTCTTCGTTGCCGAATGCAATAGGCAAAATGATTGCCATCTCTGCATCATTCACACTGACAAAGGATGTTTAAAACCACTTACATATGAACAATGAATCAGAATCAATTACTGCCTCTCCTATAATGTAGCACTATAATGTAGCTGAGTGTCGAAAACACGAGGTATTTTATGACATCGATAACTGTTCGTGGATTCGCCGGAGCCACTCTTCGGAACGGCGTGTATCGTGTTATCGAACCACACCTGCTTTTTCCACTATTGGCAATCGTTATAACAGCTATCATTTGGATAACAACGATTAAACTGATCAAAATAGAATACCAATCTGTAGAAAAATCTACCATCACTACTGTCAAAGAATTGACTGAAACCTATGAAGCCCAAGTCTTAAGAGTTCTACGGGAAATCGATCAAAACCTCAAACTCGTTCGTTTTGCTTATGAAAATTTGGGTACAACCAATATATTATTGACGCTCGATCAACAAGAATTATTGCCACTTCCTTATGTATTCACCGTCATTATTCTTAATCCACAGGGTGTTATCATGGCCAGCACTGGGCCACTTATCTCGGATATTGACCCAAAAGAATTGGCGGAAAAACACCGATACAATAAGGACTTAATGGTATCTCCACCTCTACGTAGTTCAGAATCATCCGAATGGAAGCTGATATTCAGTTACCCTCTGAGAGATGCTCAGGGCGCATTCGATGGCGTAGTCGCCATCGAAGTAACTGCCGCGCTCTTTGTAAGCGGCTACGAATCCTCAAAGCTAGGCAATACCGGCACTATTGGACTTGTGGGTTCAGACAATATCGTCAGAGCTCGGCGTACTGGCGAATACTTCTCTGCTGGAGATTCGGTGGAATACTTACCGCTCATCACCAACACCTTGGACGCCGCCATCACCTTGAGCACTTTACCTTTTGATGACATCAATCGCTACATCAGCGCACGTGAACTTTATGGATTCTCAATGGCAGCTGTCGTGGGTTTATCGAAAGATGAACAATTTGCGATCACCACTCATCATATCGATGTTTATATTTTAAAAGCGATTTTTGGTAACAGCACTTTGATATTAATATTAGCATTGCTTTGGCGAATGAGTCATAAACTGGCTCAGAGCCATCGCCGAGAAAGTGATGCGCGGATTACGCATGCTAAACAGTTGGAATATATTGCTTTTCATGATAGTTTGACTGGGCTTCCAAACCGAAGCCTGTTCACGCAATTGCTCCAACAGAGTATTAATCTAGCGCAGCGCCACCATCGACATTTGGCTGTTCTTTTTTTGGATTTAGATCGTTTCAAAGCCGTTAACGATACCCTCGGACATGAGGCCGGCGATCAATTACTGAAAGAAGTTGCTTCTCGGCTCAACAGTTGCACTCGACAAAGTGATACAGTAGCACGACTGGGTGGGGATGAATTTGTCGTTTTATTACCTGAATTGCCAGATCAGACGCACTGCACCAAAGTAGCACAAAATATGATAGACTCTGTTTCTCTGCCCTTTTATCTGAGTAATCAAAATTTTCGTGTTACTGTGAGTATTGGTATTAGCATTTATCCGCACGATGGCCAAGATCAAGAAACACTGACAAAGCATGCTGACATTGCGATGTATCACGCCAAAGAAAAAGGGAAAAATAATTATCAAGTTTATACCGAAAAGCTTCACGTCGAATCACTTCAACGTTTCACGCTGGAATCCAGCTTGGAACACGCTCTAGAACGAGGCGAATTTCAGCTTCACTACCAGGCAAAACGTGACGTTCGAACTAACCAGATAGCGGGCATGGAAGCACTCCTTCGTTGGCGTCATCCTGAGCTGGGCGTTGTGGCTCCCATGCAGTTTATTCCACTTGCCGAAGAAACGGGTTTCATTATACCTATTGGCCAATGGATTATTCAAACCGCTTGCTCACAAAATGTAGCCTGGCAAAAACTCGGATTTCCATCCTTGAACATTGCTATCAATCTAACGGAACGCCAATTCCTTGACCCCACACTTCCAGCAGTCATTCAAGTGGTACTGAATGACACGGGCATGGCTCCACATTTACTGGAATTAGAAATAAACGAAAGCTTATTGATGCGCGATGTTCCCAAGGCCTTGGAAATCATGAACAATTTGAAAAAAATCGGTATTCGTATCGCCATTGATGATTTTGGCGTTGGCTATTCCTCTCTCTTCATGCTTCAACAATTTCCACTGGACACCATCAAAATTGACCGCACTTTTGTCCGTGATTTAAGCAACGCACAAGCCAACCAATCTTTGGCGGAAGCAATTGTTACCGTAGGGAAAAATCTCAGTCTCACGGTGGTCGCGCAGGGAGTTGAAACAAAAGAGCAAGCGGATTTTTTGCGTGAGCGAGCTTATGACAAATTCCAAGGATTTTATTTCCACAAACCCGTATCGGCTGAAGAAATCACACATCTCCTCACAGAATTGATGCCTCCAGCACATCAAGCACCGAATGTATCTTTTAAATAATACGCTCAACAACAAGAAAGCTTCGCGTCTAAACACACATCGCAAACTTATTCCGGTTTGTTTTTCTACAAGTCATAGGTATAATGGCAACGATGATCGCGCGGTAAATTACCGTTTTCTTTAGAATAAAACAATTCCATTACCTGCGAATCCACGACAAAAGGAACAGAACATGCCAACAAACCCAAAACCATCTATTGATTACATTGAGATGCCTTCCAGCGATTTTAAACTGACACGGTCTTTTTTCGAAAACGTATTTGAATGGCGCTTTCAAACTTTTGGTGAAGATTACTTGGCCTTTTTCCAGAACACCCCTGGTGTGACCGGTGGATTTTACCATTGCGATCGAATCACAAGCCCAAGCGTAGGCGCCCCTTTGATCGTGTTTTACAGTAAAACATTGGAAGCCACTTGTGATCATATTCGAAAAGCAGGTGCTGAAATCACCCAAAGCATATTTCCTTTTCCCGGTGGGCGTCGTTTTCATTTTTGTGCACCAGCTTCAGTAGAAATGGGGGTTTGGTCAGATCTATAAATTCAGCGGTTCTCATGAATACATCACTCGTGTATGTAATTTATTATAATTAAATAACTAACCAATATGGTGATATTCATACGGGAACCGCTATAAGACGCGCCAGCAGTGTCTTTGCTTTTAAGCTCTGCCATTCGTTCAACAACACCCAACACTCAATATACCTTCGGCTGCATGACCGGATTCAAACGGCATCGAAACACCGCAGCCTTCAAAAAGACCAAAGTGTGTATCAAAATCACCAATAAACGTAAAATATTGATTAAATCGGGTATCACATAACATACGCCAGGTATTACCACACACAGGAAAAACCTGGCCTGTTTTTATGACATGATGCTTATCGAGAGCAAAAACATTTGGGTGATGAGGAATGCCGCCGCGATAAACCACCGCTTGGCCGTAATTTTCACAGTTTGCTTCTAAATTATCCAACTTGAACAAACGATACGTAGCCGAATAAAAATCAATGTGCCCAATTTTTTCAGCGATCCGTTCATGATTAATCGATAGCGGACGATCAGCAACCAAACGTGGATCACCAAATCCTGCTGTTTTCGCCAAATTAAGAAAATCATTCCAATACAAAGCGCCACCAAGACATTCCCCGTATAAAACAGGATCAGCACCCAATGCTCTGGGTATACGTCGAGACGCGTACACATCGGAAAAATAAAATTCACCTCCGGGTTTGAGTAAACGGTGCACGTGCTTCAAAACCGCGCCTTTATCTATAGCCAAATTTAACACGCAATTGGACACAACAACATCGAAGCTATCCGAAGCCAAAGGCAGATCATCTAAAGACTCAATGTACCCTTGCAGAAAATCAACATTTGGTTTTTGATAGCCAAAAACACTGGCGTGATATTCACGATATTCATTGGCAACAGCCAATTGCTCTTCAGTCATATCCACACCAACTACCGCGCCAGACTCACCCACGAGCGCTGACAACACGTAAGCATCGCGTCCAGAACCAGATCCAAGATCCAAGATCCGCATGCCATTCAGCGCTTCTGGAGCTACTAAACCGCATCCATAGTAGCGAGACTGCACCGCTTCATGCACACGTGACAAGACCGGTCGCAACCAGGAAGGCGGCGCGGCGGCTGTGCTACAAGCATCTGTTTTTAAATCTGCTGAACTTTGCAACGTTTTTCCGTAATACTCCTGAACGTCTTCTCGCATGTTCATTCCTTTTCAATATTTACATCAACTCAAAATGTGTATTGATGTGTTTGGTGTTCAGTCCACAGATGAGCCAATACTTGCAAGCGCAGAGTGGACTATTTCAATTACGACGATTTCAACTGTTTCATGCACAATGACTGATCTCGTTATGGATTTGTGCTGTGTGTTGAATCCGAATATGAAATATTTCTAATTACTGCGTTTTCATAAAAATAACCTCAACAAAAAAGGATAACGCGTTTCTGGTTATCCAGGCTTAAACTGCAGTAATCGTGTGAGTATCTTTATACCTCTGTATTATCCGAATCTGGTGTCATGTCCTGCTGGTGATCACCGCCCCTCCCCATCAATGCCTCCAGTTGATTCACACGTTCTTCCAAGGCTTCGATTCGTGCTAAAATCTCATTTTCCCGAGTTAATGCCCCATGTGCACTATTCGAACTCAGAGTTGTCATATGCTCATCGCGCCCAACAGGTTCCACACTGTGGATTGCCTCATTTTCGACAAATGTCGTCGTATAACGACATTCACGTCGCCCCGGTTCTCGCTCAAGTGATCGAACTAAGCCCCCCATTTCTCGACTTTCTAAACTTTTCAAGCACGCTTCCATTTCTTTCGCATCAGCAAAATCGGCCAAACGCATACAGCGAGCCCGTAATTCGCCAGCGGTCTGCGGACCACGAAGCAACAAGGAACATATTACCGCTCGTTCTTGATCAGTAAACTGAAATGCGGAAAATTCTGTGTTACAAAAACGTTGCTTGTACTTCACGGAACGCGCTCCTGGCATTTTCAAAACCCAATGTCGCTTCTGCAACAGGTCTAGTGTATTAACCACGTCTGCAGCAGAGAGCGAAAGGACAGGCTCTCGATTGGATTTTTGATTACACCCAGACAAAATCGCATTCACCGTCATAGGGTACACCTCAGGCGTTGTAATTTCTTTCTCCAGTAACACTCCCAGCACCCTCGCTTCAAACAAACTGACACGCTCTATCATAAAACAGCCTCTCTCTCTACATACCATTGGGTACTTACACAGCACACACCCCAATCACGAAAAATTACAAAAATACTTTTTATTATAAATAAATATTACATACGCGGCAAGAGAAAGCGTTCATACCCTATTCTCACTGTCAATATATTTGGTCTTTTAATGGCGTATCCAGCGCTCGCCATACTCATGTTCACACCAAAAATAGTCGTTGTGAAATTTTATAACTCTCCATAGTTATCAATTACGCAACATTACCAATGTCCTGTTCTTTAAAGGTAAAGGAGCGTCAGAGAGAAACTATTTTTCCCTGTCAACCAGGGTATACAATAGACCAGAGTAAGAAATACTATTTTTGTTGTTTATAACAATGGATGCCTCTATTACCTCGCACCCTAACGATGAGTGTACTTATGCTAACAATAACGACACTTAGGAAACGATTTTATACCTTACTTCGAGGGCCATTAATATTAAAAAGTGGCGCAATTGCTGCTTTGATCATTGTCAGTGGGTGCTCCGATCTAAATGTGATTGACTTATCTGCACTGGCCGAACTCAGTGACGGTCTAGTCAACAGCACGCCCACATCTCCAGATCTGCCCGTTTCTGCTGCACGAGCAGAATACGATGCCAAGTGCAGCACTTGTCATGGCGCAGACGGAAGAGGCACCGCGTTCTACCCACAAGCTATTGCACCAGGTAGCTGTGGAAAAGTTAACTGTAGTGATGTAAACGATCTGATGAACTACATCCAGCAAACCATGCCATCTGCAGGTACCTGTATGGCAGACTGTGCATCATCCACAGCCAGTGTTGTCACCGCGTTTAATACAACTCTCGGTAATACTAATGCAGCAGGAGGCGATGCACACTTTCAAGGTCAATGTGTACGATGCCATGGTCAAGAAGGTGAAGGCATTCCATCTCTTGGAACAGTAGAAATCGGACCCGGTGTGTGTGTATCAGTCGATTGCAGCGACACTGCAGCACTAACCAGTTACATCGAAACCAGTATGCCGCCCGATTTACCCAGATTATGTATAGCCGATTGTGCTGTTGAAACTGCACTGTTTGTGAGCACTATCGAACTATCTGAAATCGATAACAGCGTCGCCGTTCCAGATCCGTCAACAGTTGATGCGCCACCGCCAGTCATACAAGCGACACCCTTTACTAATGAAGATTTAATGGCCATGGAAAGTGTTGTGATCACAGCAGTGATTACGGCGGATAACACCACGTATTTCAGCGATATTGGCAATACCAATACCACGACTGCTGCCAGTGTATCCGACCCAAGCAACATGCCAACTGGTGCAATGATGACTGCTGACTCTCTTCTTTCCGTCAAAGCGGGACAAAAACTAAACGTTTGTAATCATTCCTCTTCAACTGGACGATTTCGTGCTCACGGATCGAACCGCGCCGGCTTCGCGCATTGGGGCCGTGCACAACAACTTGATCCTGGTCAGTGTAATATGGGTTTAGGATTTCCAGAAGTGATCCTCCCAAATGCTATTGGTGAACAACCTGGTGGTTTATATAACCATAACCAAGGTGAAGATGAAGCAACCATTTTTATAAATGTTTTAGAATAATAAATCATCTACCAACTCTATCTCTCTTCATATTACCTTTCGCTTCTCTCAACACGGTCGTTCTTTGACTTACCGTGTTGAGCACAATCCACTCGCTTTAAAACTGGTCATAGCGTTCAAGCCTTCTACACTGTTATGCAGACAAGCCTGTTTTATCAGTTGTGCCAAAAATGCTTCATCTTTTAAGTTTTGAATAGGAATCAAAAGCACAAACTGCGAATAGCTGATTCAATGGCTGGGGAAGGATGTAAACACTGAATGATTCACACGCTTCAAAGAAAGGAACTCGAAAAAACCGTGTTGACACACCTGAAAGCGCACCCTAATGGGATCAGCGAATACCAACTGCTCAAACTTTTAGGTTCATCATCAAACTGTTCAACAGATGATCAATCGATATCAAACGCTTTTTCTTTTCAACATCATGACAGGCTCGCTTTATTCAAGGCTCACTTTTTACTATTTCATATACTACATCGGCTTAGATTATATTTGCACAAAAATCGCGCATATCATTTAGAGATCACTGCACTCAATATTCAACTGCATTCGTGGTCGGAAACAGTTCCTATTGACAGCGACCACTCGATGTTTCCATCTTGCACAGATCCACTTGCGGACTATTATCTCGACATCAGACATTTGGAAAACACCACAGCCGCGAGCGTACAGCGGCTGATAGATGAATTTCATATGAATATAGCGAAAAACAGATCAAACACTTCTATAAACCGTACTCAAGCACTCGCCACCCTCGACTTGAAAGACCCTATCGACGCATCAACAATTAAGAAACAATATCGAAAACTTGCCATGCTCCATCATCCAGATCGAGGAGGCAGCACCGAAAAATTACAAGCAATCAATAAAGCATTTTCAATGCTACTACCTTAGAAAGGTCAATACACCTTCTTCAAAAAGAAAACTGTTTTCGCTTACTTGTTGATTGGCATCACGTAATAGCCCTATCAACTCGTCGCTGCTGTGGCGCAATGTTGCGTCGCCGCTTCGACATCATCCGCTGCTGTCTCAGAACCAATTTGGATCCTTTTCCCATGCGTTCAATTTGTAATTTGTTTTGACGAACGTAGGTTCTTTTTAACTGCTCAAACACTTCTTCCGGCATGCCTTCGGGTAAGTCAACCGTACTGTGATCATCGTGTAAAATAATTTGACCAATATAACGACTATCAATATCTACTTCGTTCGCTATCGCTCCCACAATGTCGCTGGGTCTTACTTGATGTCGCTTTCCAACGCCTAAGCGAAACCGTTCCATTGTCACCGTCTCACCCGTATTCGGCGCGTTGTTCATTGGCGAACGCTTTTTCTTATCCGATCGATGACTCGGGATGGTAGACGACGCATTCGCTTCAACCAATGTGGAACTGTGCTTTGCAGGTACTCGCTCTGCGGGTAAGCACACGGGATTATCACGTTGTGCAAGGTGCGCCAAAGCAACCGCAAGCGTCTCCGCATCACACCCTTTTTCAGCAATTATTTCCTTCACCAGCGTTTTAAAAAATGGCTCCATCGGTACATCCAGTGCTGACGTAATGCGATTTTTATATTGTTGAATCCGACGCGTATTCACCATATCTCGCGTGGGTAAGTTCATAGCCACAATACGTCCATTTGTAACTCGTTCTAATCGTTTCAACAAATTCTTCTCACGAGGTGAAACAAATAAAATCGCCTTACCCTGACGACCCGCACGACCCGTGCGACCAATGCGGTGAACATAGGACTCCACGTCATGGGGTACGTCGTAGTTTATAACGTGTGAAATACGCGCCACATCAATACCACGAGCCGCCACATCTGTTGCTATCAACAAATCAATCTTTCCACATTTCAGCTGTTCAATGGTGCGCTCTCTCAGCGCCTGATTCATATCCCCATTGATCGCTGCTGCGCGGTAACCACGTCTTTCTAAGTTATCCGCCAATTCCACCGTTAAATTTTTTGTCCGAACGAAAATAATGACGCCATCGCCCTCTTCCACTTCCAAAAACCGCGATAATGCATCCAGTTTTCCTGTACCACGCGCTAACCAATAGAACTGCTCAATGCTTTGGCTCTTCGATATCTCCGGCTCAATCGTTACTTCCACGGGTTGACGCAAGTGCTTATCGGCAACACGCCGAATAGGAGATGGCATCGTCGCTGAGAACAAGGCCACTTGTTTCTCGTCTGGCGTTTGAGTCAAAATCCAAGAAACATCATCAATAAATCCCATACGGAGCATTTCATCGGCTTCATCCAAAATCACTGTACTGAGTCCATTCAGCGATAAAGTAGTTCGACGTAAATGATCCATAACTCGACCTGGCGTACCCACAACCACGTCCACCCCACGACGTAACTGCTTTAATTGTTTCGACATGTCCTGACCACCATACAAAGCCAAGACACGAAACGCTGGAACATACCGCGCGTAACTCTCAAAAGCTTGCGCCACTTGTATGGCGAGTTCTCGAGTCGGCACCAGAACTAATGCGCAAGGCTCTCGAGATCCGCCTTGCATCTGGCTTAACACGGGTAAGGCAAATGCCGCAGTTTTACCCGTCCCCGTTTGCGCTGTGCCCAACACATCCCGACCACTGATCATTGCCGGAATTCCAATTCGTTGGATGGGTGTAGGCTGTTCATAGCCAATAGAATGCAGCGCTTTCATAACGGGATCTGAAAGACCGAGCTTTGAAAAGCTCGATACATTTTCGGAACTCATAATAGTGTTGTCCGTAATAATGTTTTGAATCGAATGAAGGAGTTT
>JARRRL010000041.1:0-18149 GCA_037380725.1 Gammaproteobacteria bacterium
ACCAAAACGCTTATCGTGCGCCAATCCGCTCCACACCACCATCAAAAGTCGGCACACTCAAGATAAACGGATCCGTCGGATAGCACAGCGCCTGTTCTTGAAGGACACCAATCGCCACCCGTTCGCCTAAGCGCAAACTGTCGTAATAATCGGAAAAATAGTGGACACCCGCCATGTTTCGAGCAATGGCAATATTCGCCGCGAGCTTATTGAGTTCACCTTCTAGCGTCAGAAACGCACCGCCCACACTCGCTTGCAATGCGGAGCCTGCGGCGTTTGGCGTATAATGAACAGCCACATCCCCCTCTTGATACCGCGCAAACACATCTTTCGTGGTTTTCACCTCATTTGCTTTAACTTTATCTTTATTATGATGAGACGATTCGTGACGACAGGATGTGTGATCAGCTGATTTCACTTCGCGTCGCACAAACACCGCATCCGTATCGAAAAACGCTTTTAACATGGTGACACAAGCTCCTGCCACCGCAGCATGCCCCGCACCGTAAGACGGGTGCATGGGCGACCCCTCTTGAAACGCCATGGGCAGAAACGCCGTATTAAAACCAGCGGCGCTGTTCGTCTGCATCACCGCCGTAACGGTCGGCTTAATGGCGGCAGCCAGATCGGAAAAACGCGACCCCAGCACCGGAAATGCATTTTGAATTTGCTCCCGCTTTTCGATTCGGGCTGCCAAGGCCTCGGGTCGCAAGCGGCAATGCGTATTGAATTTCTGATAACGCACCGCTTTCAAGGCCCGCGTCGCCACTTCGGTGACCAAGGTCAGAATATGCGGCCCACCATACAAAGCAAAACCACCCGCCTGCCGTGCACGACCCGCATTGCCATACGCATTTGTCGTACCGTTTAAAAACGAACGACCACTACCTGATAATTTATCAAATGCCGGGTCTGTGGGTGCATTCATGCCTAACAGAATCAAACACGCGTTTAAATAAGATTCATACAAGGCGTCATCGTGAACGTACGTAGCCAGATCTCGGGGCGTAGAAATAAACCGTCTATTCGGCTTTTCACCAAACAGTATCGCATTATCCCGCACGTCCGCGCCATTTTGAACCTGAAGCCACTTTTTGGGATCAATCATGTAGTTTTGCTGCTGCGCAACCGATACGCGTTGATCCACTTTCAAAGCGCCGTATCCAATGTAGCCGTCGCCCACGGACTCTCCGCTCGGCAGGTCATTCCCAATCCACAAAAACTGTGTAAGGAAAGGACCTTCTTCTACTTTGGGTGAAGAGCCTCGGAATACCGTTTGCAAATCCAGCTTACCCGAAGGATCTGATTTCCGTGGTCTCCCGTCACGACCCGTCACGTCGTAATCAATGTTGTTCAAGCGGGTAATCGTTGCATTGATTTTCGCTGTGCCGCCCCCCGCCACCAACGCGATCAGTGGTTCATCGCGCACAAGCGCCAATTCATACACTTCCGCCATTTCATACGCCAATTCTTTTGAACCCAAAGCGGGCGCCGGTGGCATGGTTACCGCTTGTGCATCGGGGCCTTCCAAATCATGAACAACACCAGCCGTCGGCGCTTCCCATTGCCTCACCTTCTCCGGCGACACAGGCACCGACCACGTGAAAGCATCCACAAAACCCTCATCAATGGCGTTACGAAACGCGCGAAAGTCTTCCGCATTTTCAATCAAACCCGTTTCAGCGCGATGCGCTAATCCTTTCGTAAAACTCATGGCATAATGGGCGCTGGCATACCGCTGTTCATCACCATTGGCTTGATGGGTTGGGTGCTCACGTTCAAAAGCAAGCTCTGCCGCCGAAACACGCGCGCTCAATGAAGATTGCCTTCTCGATTCACTCATCGCAATACTCCTCTTTTTACTCTCCATATGGATCACGGCCTATCACTCAGCGTCCAGCTCATTCCAGTAAATCAAGAATTCAAAACCCTAAATAGCCTGGATATTAAGAATTATTTTACCGTTTTAATCGATCCGGCCTTTGATTCAAAACCCGTAGACGCTCAAAGACAATAGCAAATCTTCGACGCAGAAAAAGCGACATATTCCCACCCACAAAGCCGTACCATTTCTGTTTGCTATTACTGTCTGCCGCACTTTGTTGGCGCTATATTGGCGCTTTGTCAGCGACTACGCCGTCTTTTCAGGTTGACGACCGTAACTGTCTTCCAAGCGCACGATGTCATCTTCACCTAAATAGCTGCCGGTCTGGACTTCAATAATTTCCAATGGTATTAACCCGGGATTTGCCAATCGATGTACGGTCCCTAATGGGATGTACGTTGATTGATCTTCTGTAAACAATTCCACCGAATCCCCGCGCGTAATTTCCGCCGATCCTTTCACCACAACCCAGTGCTCAGCACGATGATGGTGCTTTTGCAGGCTCAAAGCATGACCCGGTTTCACCATGATACGTTTGGCCTGAAACCGCTCACACATCGCAATGGACTCGTACCATCCCCACGGTCGAAACACCCGCGTATGATGCTCACACTCTGGTCGTTTCGCTTTCTTTAACGCCTCAACAACCGATTTAACCGCCTGCCCCTGTGTTTTATCCACAACTAAAACAGCATCCGGCGTTTCGATCACAATCGTGTCGCTCAAGCCCACGGCGACCACTAAGCGCGATTCCGCACGCACCAAACAATCGCGCGTCGACAGGAGCATCACATCGCCTTGCCGTGCATTGTTGTGGTCATCCTTCGGTAACCTATCCGCCACCGCATCCCACGATCCCACATCCGTCCAACCCGCCATCAACGGCACAAGCATGCTCCGCTCCGTACGCTCCATAACCGCATAATCAATGGAGTCTGAGCGCACCCGCTCAAATTGTGCGGCGTCCACCCGTATAAAATCCAAATCCGTCTCACGCTCAGAAAACGCCGCGTCCACAGCCTCGTGAATGTCTTCAGCTTGCGATTGAAGTTCTTCGAGATACACCGTCGGCTTCACGACAAACATGCCGCTGTTCCAAAAATAACCCCCATCTTGTACATAACGTTGCGCTGTTGCCAAATCAGGCTTTTCCACAAACTTATCTACAGATTTACCCACAGTTTTATCCACAGCCGCATCATCGCGTACACGAATATAACCGTATCCCGTTTCCGGGCTCGTCGGCTGTACACCAAAGGTGACGATGCTACCACGCTCCGCCAAATCGACCGCTTGACGAACCGCTGTCTCAAATTCTTCAAGTGGGGAAATGCTGTGATCAGAAGGCAAAATCAACAAGGGGACATCCAAACCATCGGCCTGCGCTTGCAGAGCAGCCAGTGCGATAGCCGGAGCCGTATTCCGCGCTATGGGTTCCAAAATCACCCGCCCTGTCACAGCAATATCGCTTAATTGCTCAGCAACCATAAACCGATTATCTTGGTTGCAGATCACAATGGGATCCCCAGCTCCTTGAATTGCAGTGGCGCGTAACACCGTAGCCTGAAACAAACTGTGACCATCGTCCAGCAAGTCAATAAACTGTTTTGGATAACCTTGTCGAGACAAGGGCCACAATCGGGTACCACTACCACCCGCCAAAATCACAGGAATGAACACAGTTTTTATCTCCTTCTATCACTGAAACACGTTGGAATCTCATCAAAGATAACGACCGCACATCCGCTGGTACGGTCGTGCTGGTACGCCAGTCTATACCGGTATCGATTGAGTTTTAAGAGCAGGAGGCATACTACTGCACAGCACGAGTGACTGACAGATCTTTGAAGCGATATGATTGGAGTATAGATACGGAATTAATATGTGATTACAATTTATCAGGCCGTGTTATTCAGACCATGTTTTCGGATCATATTATTCAGACAGTGCATACGCGTCCACGCTGCACCCGGTCGACGACAAGCCAAAAAAAGCTTGTAAGGCGGCAAACTCAGCAGCATTCACCGATCGCAGCGTATACGACAAGGCCACACAGTGTTCCACCACATCTGGCCACTGTAACGCACGCAAACTGTACATCGTACTAAACAGAAAAATTTGCCGCGCCACAGAGAGTTGTGCAAAATGCTCACATTCCAACAACGCCGATACGTTCGCAAAAGTGAATGTGGAAACCTCCGCTACTTCGTTCATGATGCGCGTATTCAGATACAAGCCCAGACGCGCTTCGTAACCAGCAAAATTCGGCTGATTCACCACATCGATGTACCGTTCGATGAGGCACAGCTCCACCCCGGCGCGCATCATCACACAGATTGTTTCGGCAACACTGTTTCGCAACACATCCGAGCCACGCTGCATCAAAGATAAATCGACGTGTACCGCATCGAGGTCAGTCAATGCGCATTCAGTCAATGCACATAGATATTCCTCCTCCGCCCCATCCGTTTTCATCACTGAAACAAACCGCGCCTCGTCTCGACCACACTCCGTTTGTTCCAGCTTCGAATCCAGTTTCGAAGCATCATCACAAGCCCGATTACACAATGACGCGTGAAGCAAGTGCGCACTGACAGCGGCATTTTGAGCAACTAAACCAAAAATCAAGGTTTGATGTGATCGTTTCAGATCAATAAATTGATGGTAAACAGCGAGTTGCAATAAATCCCACTTATGATCAATACTCAGTGATTTACTGCTTAATAAGGTGACCAACTGGGTTTTGATGTCTGTGCTGAGCAAGGCCAACTCGGGTTGGTAAAAAGTAAAACCTTTGGCATAACTCGGGCAAATATGGATGACTTCTGCGGGCTGATGCGCGCGATACGTAACGCGATCAGATCTGGACTTCATAAAGTGCGACAGATAATAGACTCGACAATCTTCTACTTCTTCAATGACGATCCAATCCACCTCACCAACACCTCTACCAACACGCTCTACTGCACATCTATCCCAGCTTCTCTTACCTCCATCTTCCGACACCTTATCACACGGCAAACACGCATCATGTCAAAAAAGGTTATCAATTGTATTTAAAATAGACGGTCAAGCGGGTTCCAGACGAGCCTCACGTCGGTAATAGCCAGTCGACGAGGCGGAGGGTGGGGCAGAACGCGACAAGGCCGCAACAACCGTCTTCAACCGTTTCGCATCCACACCAACCGATAACGCTGCCGCTCGATTCAGGGCGTCCAAACTCAGTAGATCCCAAAACGGATTTTGAGCAGCGCGATCCAAGGTTTTCAACATTTTCGCCGTTTGCGATAAATATTCCGTGCCTTGAAGGATAAAACAACGCAATACATCCACCAGCGCCATCAGATCACGGTGCGACGACCAATTGCCATCAATCGCAAACTCATTTTCAGTCAGTATCCAAGCAAAATTATCAAAGGCGGCAACATCCAACAGCAGCACCGGTAGAATTCGCACAATATTCAGCTGAATTTTATCAGGTAATCGTTGAAAACCTTCGGAAAAAATCAGCACTTCCAGATTTTCAAAGTGCACATCCATCAGGCGCAGCGGCAGACTTGCGATGTGTTGTCGTAGTGAAACCAATACGGTCTGAGGTAATGAAGGGTACGTCTCTAAAGTGTACCACCAATCACGCACAGCCAAACGATTCACAGCGATGACGTCAGACTCACCATAACCCGCGCGTACCGTTTCCAAAACGCGCATGAAATCACATCGGCATTCTTCAAATAAGACCCAATTACTACGAGCTTGTAAGGTCTGAGTTTGTAAGGTCTGTTCCGAGGATGCTGTCTGGCGTGCATTGGAGGCTAAAGTGGGCGACTCATGAGAACGGAGCATATCACCAAGCGCGTCCAGCAAATCGGTGAGTTGATCCAGATACCTCAACGCCGCCTCGCGCGAAGGCATTTCGGGCAAGGCTGAAAACGTTGCGCGATCCAGGACAACACTGCCGGCTTCCTTAGCACCCAAAAACCGCGAAAACAGTACAGCAAATAAAATGGTTACATACACCAAGCACGCCTCGGTCACCAACGGCAATCTCAGCAACACACACCGTATGCCATGCTCTTGAGTCAATGCCTTCAGCAGTAAGCGAATGAACGCTTCCCCCTCGGGCAGTGCGCTGACTTGCTCGCGACACCGAGCAATCAGCTCAACTGCCGTCTTGGCGCTCATTATATCGTTCCCATATTATTTGCTGACATCACTCAGCACATGATTAAACTATTGCATTACTAAAAATGCGCTAAACTCGGCAAGCATCTTAAGCAAACAGCTTTACACCACTCCGCAGTGACTCACCCTGGTCGGCTCCTGCTGGCCTGTTACCGAATTGGGTCCACCAGCCTCTCTGGATCCCGTTGCAGTATGTGCGGTATTTGCAGAACCCAGAGTGTTTTCTGCAAGCGCCGATGACTCAGGCGAGTGGTTCAAGGATTCACTACTGGTTGAAGCCGAAACCCCCGTAGCCATGTCACTCAACACTTCACCTAACATGTCCACAAAATCCTGAACACGTTCATCTCCATCCTCTGATTTAGCCAGTGCCTGCAAAATATTCTGAAGCATTTTCTCAATCTGGGCGAAGCCCTCGTCTGTGAGGTTCTTCTCTTTCACACCCGCATGCTGCGGCGTACTCTGAGAGTTGGTGTCGTCAGGACGATCCGCTGTGCTGCTTGGTGGAGGTGTCGCGCCAGGCATATTTGTCGAACTATGCGGCGTTTTTGTGCTAGTTGGAGTGACTGTTGTTGGTGGTGTTGTACCGTTCGGCGGTGTTGTACCGTTCGGCGGTGTTGTACCGTTCGGCGGTGTTGTACCGTTCGGCGGTGTTTTACCATTTGGTGGTGTTGTACCGTTCGGTGGTGTTTTACCGATCGGCGGGGTTGTCGAATTCGGATTCAAAGAACCGCCATTGGGTTGTTTTCCAGACATGCTATCGGCCATATTCGTCAACACTTTTTTTATCATGTCGACGAAATCCTGAACTTTCTTATCCCCATTTTCTGATTTCGATAAAGCTTGAAGAATGCGTTTCAACAATTTCTCAATATCACTCAAGCTTTGATTCACATCACCAGTCTGCGGCCCATTTTGTGGTCCATTTTGTTGTGGACCATTCTGATCACCACCTTTATTAACACCAGGTGTTGAACCCGTTTGTCCAGTTTGTTGGCCCGACTCTCTATTATGTTGATCATCATGATTTGTTTTTTTACAGTGCTTATCCGTATTCGACTGCAATTGCTGCACTTCAGAGCTGACCTTCTGCACTTCAGCATTGGCGTGCTGCATCTCTTCATTGAGATCCCGATCTCTCGTCTGCGCACCACCGGAGCTGGGCGCGGGATGCTGCTTCATACTGGCGCTACTCGCACCATGACTCGCACCAGTATTACTACCAGTGTCACTACTGCCACTATCGCCACTGCCGAAACCAACCGGTCGGTTTGATCCCGTCGACATCGAACCCGATTTGCCGCCACGGGCCAGTAACGAAAACACATCCAGCAGCATGTCGCGAAGATCATTCATTTGATCTTCATTCAATACATCTTCAAATCCCTTGCCCTGATACAATCCCGATGACACCAAACCATCCAGCGACTGCAACGCTCGATCTGGATCCGAGTGAGCCAGCGCGGATTCCAAGGCACGTTTCATCGCTGGACGATCACTTTGTTGTTGATCCAGTAAGGCCTTAGCTAATCCGCCGGTATATCCATCACCCGTACTGCTGGTAGCACCGCCTGTACTGCGACTGGCACTGCCCCCCGATGAAAACGCAGTCGATCCAGCTGATCTGCCATTACTTTGAGCTTGAGAAAAACTTCTCGCGTTTTCGCCCGCTACCGCCCCGCTTGAAGAATACCGAACCATTGCATTATCAAAATCGCTGACACTCGCACCATCAAGTGTACCGCCACTCACATCAGCACTTAAGTTTCCATCAACGGAACCGCTGATTTCGGTCATGAAGTCACTCATACTATGTGCAATACCAATGGTCATATGCTTGCTCCGCATCTTTTGATGTATTTTTTTAATCTTGAAACTGTGGCCGCTAACCGTGATATGCTGCTTCTATTTTTGTTCTCTTTCTTTATCTCTTTCTTCATATAGGACATGCGATTACATTGCGCTTGCTTTTGTATTTAGAACCGTGTAATCCATAGCCAGTGTTCACGTTTCGCTTTAAGGAACAAGTGGCATTGGAAGCGCGACCGTTCTGTTATCGCTACTTCTCTGGTACCACTCCTGTTACCACTAATTCGTTGGACTTATTTGTATCACAGCGAGTTAACAAAACAACTATACAGAAAGATAAACTTTTTTAAAAGTTCTTACAATTCGTATACAATCTACCCAGTCCTGTTTTTAGTACGGACTCCACGGAACGACCCCCGACTGGATAAAAGATGGATAAATGGATGGCGAGATGGATAGTGGATAGATGGAAGATTTCAATACAGGCGAGAATCCGCGTGAAAACCCGTATCTCAACCGCATGTCGCATCGCCTTTGCCCTTCTTCTCGCCTACAGCAATACCGGGTTTGCGCTGGGTTTATCACCCCGTGAAGCCTGGTTACGCCAAGATCTGCAAGCGTTGACTGACACGCAACACCTTCAGAGCCTAACCAGCACCTGGCCAATCCCTTGGCCGCAACTGAAACACGCACTGGCGGAGGTAAATGTCGCAACCCTGCCCCCATACTTGGTAGCAGCTCACTCGCGCTTAACCCACCATCTTGAGCAACAGACCGCAACCCTTCGACTTCGCACGACTGTACGCGGCAGCAGCACCCCACCTTTAACAACCACATTTGGCCCGTATCACACTGAAATTGCATCGATATCCACGGGAATCGGCTTTACAGCCAATCGGACTTCAGGGCAATTGCACCTGCGCGCCACCCACGATCGGAGCGACCCGCAAACCGCACAATTCGATGACAGTTTCTTTTTACAACGCCTCGGCAACTGGGGAATCGGCGTTGATACCGTTGATCGATGGTGGGGACCAGCTTGGCGCTCCAGTTTGATTTTGTCTCACAATACGCGGCCCATACCGACCATATTTCTCAATCGGCAATCACTCGACCCGTTTGATCAAGCCTGGCTCCATTGGTTGGGTCCATGGCGTCTGATGACCTTTATGGGACGCTTGGAATCGAGTCGCCACATTCCAAATGCATTATTGTGGGGCGCGCGCTTTACGTTTTCGCCGCATCCCCGCTGGGAAGTGGGTTTATCACGCACCGCCACCTGGGCCGGCGATGGTCGTCCCGCCAACTTCGACGCCTTTACCGACCTACTGCTCGGCCATGACAACTTCGAACTCGACGATCCCGATAAAATCAACGAACCGGGTAATCAATTGGCCGGTATTGATCTGCGATACGCCCAGCCCATCGGAAACGCCAGCGTGGCGATGTACACACAAGTGATTGGTGAAGACGAGGCGGGTAACCTACCCTCCCGCCCCATACTGCTGCTTGGCGCTAGCATCACCCTCCCAGGCGCTTTCGCCCCCCTAAGCACCATCATCGAATACCAAGACACCGCTTTAGACGCCTACCGGGACAGTATTTTCAATTCTGCCTATAACCACAGCATTTACCAAAGTGGTTATCGATACCGGGGTCGCAGCATCGGATCCAGTTACGACAACGACACGCGAGCACTCAGTTGGGGCGCGCTTTTTTCTCTTTCCACACGTTGGCAGTGCTCACTGTGGTTATCGCATATCAACGGAAACCGCGATGGTCTCGCCGGTGGCAACCCCGTCTTTCAAACGAAGCTGGAAACCGCACACGCACAAATTACTGCCCGATATCACATGAAGCAGCATCAACTCACGCTGGCCAGTGACTGGTGGGAAAAACTGCCCAACAACCGTTTAGCACGCTCTGAGCGCGCGGGATTGCGCATTGATTATACCTGGCAATGGGAATAGGTCTTTTCGTCGTATTGGGTGTTCTGCTCTCGGCACAGACGTGCCATAATAAACCGACATTTTTTTGCCATTTGTTTTCACCGCACTTGAAAATGGGTCACTGTTTATTATGTCCACATCGACCACACCCACGCCTAAGCCCACACACTGCGTCGCCCTGGTCGCTCACGATCACCGCAAACCCGATCTGATAAGCTGGAGCAAACGCCACCGTGACGTTCTGGCCCAGTTTACGTTATACGCCACCGGCACCACCGGAACCTTAGTGTCCGACGCGCTGAATCTACCGGTAAACCGATTACTCAGCGGCCCATTGGGTGGAGATCAACAACTGGGCGCAAAAATCGCGGAAGGTGAAATCGACTTTTTAATCTTCTTTTGGGACCCCTTAGCCCCGATGTCCCACGATCCAGATATCAAAGCATTGCTGCGCCTGGCCACCTTATGGAACATCCCCATTGCGTGCAACGAAGCCACCGCCGACCTACTCATCAGTTCTCCCAGACTAACTGACGCTCAGTGGGTGCGCGCCACTCCTGACTTTTCCTCGCATCAACAACGCCACATCGCCGCACCCACGCCCCATAACTGTTAAAACTCGCCACTTAAAATCCTTAATCCGAACCAATAGCCTTGAGAAATTGAATGATGAAAATCGCTTCCTGGAACGTCAACGGCATACGCGCGATCCTGCGCAAGGACCAATGGAAACCGTTTCTCGATATCGTCGAAGCCGACATCATTTGTTTGCAAGAAACCAAAGCGGAAGCACCGAACAGGCCGGATCAAGCAAACGCACTGGATCAAGAAGGACGCGTGATCACGCTTGAATTTCAAGATTTTTACTTAGTCAACGTTTACACCCCCAACTCGCAAAATGAGCTCAAACGCTTAACCTACCGCCACAAAACGTGGGACCCGGCGTTTCGACGTTACCTGCTGCATTTGGAGCAGCACAAACCCGTGCTGTTTTGCGGCGACCTCAACGTCGCACACAAACCCATCGACCTGGCCCGCCCAAAAGAAAACGAACGCAGTCCTGGCTTCACCCAAGAAGAACGAGAAGGACTCAATGCCTTACTCGACAGTGGTTACGACGACAGTTTTCGTCTGTTTTGTGAGGAACCCAATCAGTACTCCTGGTGGAGCTATCGCGCCAACGCGCGTGCCAAAAACGTTGGGTGGCGGATAGACTATGTGTGTACCAGTCAGCGTATTCGGGATAAAATCAAAACCGCCGAAATACATCAAGACGTTTTCGGATCAGATCACTGCCCAGTGTCCATCACCCTCAAACGAACGCTCAAGCTTTAAACCAAACACCTAACGTACCAAACCCACCTCACAATAATTGCCCAAGGTGTCGTTCGCTGCATAAGTGCCAGTTTTCAGCTGTTTGCCGCGAATTACCGTGGTGGTTTTCATCGACGGGTAATACACCTCACCAACAAAAAATTGATTACGTGAGCACATTTTTACGCTACCGAACACATACGAACCACCACACACACCCGTCACCGATCGGGTATAAGAATTCCCACATAATGACGTATCCGTCATGTACTCTTGTTTCACGTAGGTTGTGCGCAACGCCAACGGTTCGCAATGTTGGCGAACACGTTTAAAACCTTGTACGCACTCCCAATCGTTTCCCGTCATATCCAAAGTCGCAAAACGCGGTAATTCCATTTTTACACATTGACCACCGCTCAACCTATAACCATGTCGACATCGATATCCCAATGGCTGTGTATCCAACGGTTCAGCAAAATTAGGTCTGGGATACAAAACACAACGCCCACTGGATCGAAAATAACCCGCATCGCACTTCCAGTCCCCCTGGGTTTCATCGTGCCAATACGCGTTTTCAGGCAATCGAGACGGTATACACGCAATGCCATGACGTTGGTATCCTTTTTCGCATACCCACTTCGAACCCTGCCCCGTCAACCTGGCGTTTTCCGGAATGATCGCACGACGACAAATGCCCGAACGCAACACATAGCCAGGTCGACATTCCCACCCGTCGTACTGTGGACTGATGCGCCCCCCTAAGGGCACATGCACTGCTTCACACGCATTACCCACCTGCCGATAACCCGGATTGCAATCCCAGTCGTGCCCACTCGACATCAGACGCGCGTTTGCCGGGAGGATAATGCGCTCACACCGATCGTTAATTTCTTGATACCCATATTTACAGGTCCACCCCTTTCCAACCGTCAAAGGGCGCGCATTGGCTGGTATCCGAGGCCATTCCCCCCGTGTTTCGGTGTTCCACGGCAACTCGGCCAAAGCAATACTGTGCAAAAAAACAGACATCGTTAACAGCAGATACTGCCAGAGTTTGGCGTGTCGCGCCGTCCAAGACCATAAAAAACAGTCGGTCAGATTGGAATTATTCATCAGCCCCCCCAAGATAGAGTCGCCGTACTAAGCAAATGTCGTGTGCACTAGGCTCTTTTTCAGTTTTTTCTGCTCTTTTTCTATATTTATTTTCGTTCTATTCTTTCTTATGTCTTGTGCTTATGTCTTGTTCTTATGTCTTGTGACTTATGTCTTATATAATTAACCTATCTACTGACCTATCTTCCTTTTATCTTGTAATTTGCTCATCTTCTTGCTGTGTCGGGTCTGGATTCGCATATCGTTCGGCACAACTAAACTAATCACAATTTATTTCTTTATCATACAACTTATACGCTTTCTTTTACACACCCGCATCAAACGATCGCATTTAACACAAAATGAAATTTTTCCATAAATTAAACAATATGTTATAGACATACTGATACATGCGCGCTGTTTACTTGTGTATAAAATACAATCTGATGTAATTTAAAACTGAAGGTTACAGAAAGACAGAGACCACAGAACAGAAAGCAAGGAGTACAGAAAGAGAATAGAAATGAAGCGAAAGAGAACGAAAGAGAGCAGAAAATCGGTGAAAAAAAGGAGGGTGACGAAAAGGGGTGACAAAAAATGAAAAAGACGAAATGCTACCCTGATAACATAATCAGGATAACATGGGCCAGTCCTTTTAACTACAAAGTAAAAGCTACAAAGTAAAAGCTACAAAGTACTGATGCGATAAGACAGTTTGTTGAGCTGAGCCGCTTTAACATTCCATTGAGCGGCGCTCAGGACTTCACCACTGGCAGCCGGATCAATCACACCATCGCCATTTTGTGACCAAAAATCGGCTTCCGCCACTACGGGAACTACCCGAATTTGTATCGATGATTCCGGCAGATTCGACTGCGCCAGCAAATCGGCAAACGCAACGCTTTGCTGCTGCGAAAAAGCCGAAGCAGCGACAACATTGGCGGGCCAGAGGTAACAATCGGAAACCTGTGCATCCGAAACATCCAATTCAGGATCTCCGGTTTCACCGTATTGCACACAATACGGTGAAACACGACTGGTTACGGTGATCACGCCATGAAACCCCACTGCTGATAAGGTATTCAAAGCGTGCTGAAGCCGCTGAGCGTGCGCATCGTTCAAGGGCGCTTCATCAAAGGTCCGCACGACAGGTTGGTTGAGCACAACTTCTAAACCCTCAATCAACTGCGTCCGCACAGGCTGACTCAACTCCGAATCAAGCGATGGTGAAACCGTCGTATCAGCGTGGGCAGTCGATGCAGACAACGGCGTCAAGACACCGTGATCGACTTCTGTCCGCTGCTCCCACTGATTCAATCGAAACTGCATGATCAACCACACAGAAGGCATGAACAAGAGCACCGTTATCACCACAATGCGCAGCCAACGATCAATCACACGTTCTCGGGCGGTGCTGTGAAGTTGCTCCTTGATCGCGTCGGTTTGTGCATCCATCAAATCCCCCACTGCATCCTGAATCGTGCCCGTTTGACGGATCATGTCGAGTTCAACTTGCGCTTGCAACTGCTCCAATGATTGATCAAGGTGCGACTGAAGTTCCAAACGCTGAAACTCAACACCAAACCAACGTCCCGGTGTTCTTCGACCCTCGCGACTCAACACCTTGCTTCCTGATTCTGAGCGCGTCAACGCTTCCGCTTCCCAATCGATCTGTTCAGCAAAAAACCGACCGCTTAAAAGTCGATCCCGTGACGCATCGCGCTTGTCTTGTGCCCGCCAACACGAGTCATGATTTTGAGGCGCACCCTGATCCGAACGCGCCGTCGACGTCGCGTGACGATCCTCTCGCTCTAACGAGCGAAAATAAGCGATCACAGAAGAGTGCTCGCGGAACGATTCCGCATCATTACTGGCTGACGCGTGAATGAGTTCGCTTAACGATTCACGCTTAACCAATTTATTGCGTGAACCCATTTTACGAGACCCCGTGTCAGCATCAGCAGATTGAACCGACATCACGTCGTCAACCGCAGCACCGCTCGCCTCCCCCAGATCCTCACTCGCCTTCGCATCCACACGCGTTTCACGTTCATCATCCTCTGTGCTCACCTCCACCGAATCGATATCGCACGCCTCACTTAAAACAGGCACATTATCGCAATCTTCGGACGCCGCAGCACCGCCATTCAAGGTATGCAAAATTTTGGGTAGATCAACGCGCTCAAGCGCCATACCACCTTGCCCAACCGCACCCAAGGTGCGCACCTCATGCGTATAAAATTCGCCGTTTTCGCAACCATAACGCAGCACCAAGGTGGTCGTCGCACGCGGGACTTTCTTGATGTATTTCACCAGCGCTAACCCATCAATATCTTCACAACTTTTACTGATGCTATCGCCGACAAAAATAATACCTGGCACATCTCGATCCGCTTCCATCAGCGTTTTCACCGCGCGAGCAAAACTCGTGAACACCTCACACGGTAAGCCCTCTTTTTCCAACCGAGACAGCATGTTGGCACAAACCGTCGCATCGCTGTCAATCACCATTACATACTTTGCGGATTTAGCGGGCTGAGCAAAACGATTCTGATCCGACGCCTCAAGCGCTTCACAGGCTGACTCCGTTGCGCTTGATGAGTCGGTTTTTTCCGAACGCGCTTTTGAATGTTTTTTTGAACGATTTTTTGAATGGCTCGAATCAAGTTCGATTTCGGTTTTCGCTGGCGCATCTGAGGCCGGTACATCGGAGGTCGTCATACTCATCATCCGTAAGCGGTTCACTTGCGGATTATTTTCTGACCGATAGACTTGTCAGTCAAAAGGCCCCTCGTTGCATTTTGTTGACTTATTTATTGCTGCAGGACCTCAGAACAGCGTGCGCACGACACAACAAGAAAATCACGCTGATTTTCACACATAAGCATACGTGTTATTACAAAAATTGGGGGCGCCGTCACATAGGAACTACGCCACCGAAGAGGATTGGTCCAGCGCTAACGCGGCCAGTAGCCGTTTATGCACTCCTTCAAACCCTCCATTACTCATCACCACCACCCGGTCCCCCACGCGCGCTTCACACACAACTCGATCAATAATGTGCTGCGTATCCGCATACACCGAAACCCCTTCTCCCGACACCGCAGCACGCAAATCCCACGTCAAATCCGGCGGTTCAAACCACCACACACGCTCAGCCTCACGCACCGCATCAGCCAGCGCTGAACCGTGACAGCCGGATTTCATGGTGCTGGATCGCGGTTCGATCACCACCAACAGGCGTCTCGGCTGCCCCGTTTCAAGCCGTTCACGCTCCAAACGTGCGCGCATACCGTGCAAGGTAGTGGCGATGGCGGTGGGATGGTGTGCAAAATCGTCAAAAACCTCCACACCCCGCACCTGCCCCAGCGATTCCAAACGCCGTTTTACCCCAGCAAACGTCCCCAAAGCCTCAATAGCAAAACCCGGCGGAACACCAACATGACGCGCCGCCAAAACAGCCGCTAAGGCGTTCATAACATTGTGTTGCCCCACAGACTCCCAACGCACTTCCCCTTGACGCACTGCGCCCGCGTAAATCGCAAAATGACTGCCATCTTCACTCAGTAACTTTGCCCAAAATCGCCCCGCAACCGTTTGTGTTGAAATCCCAAACCGAGACACGGGCGTCCAACAATCTTGCGCCAATACCGCCTCCAAACTGGGCGAATCTTGTGGGCACACAATCAAGCCATTTCTGGGCACAACCCGCATCAAATGGCAAAATTGTTTTTGAATAGCCGCCAGGTCCGGAAAAATATCCGCGTGATCAAATTCTAAATTATTCAACACCAAGGTATTGGGATGGTAATGCACGAACTTGGAGCGTTTATCAAAAAACGCGGTGTCGTACTCATCCGCTTCGATCACAAAAAAATCCGTGAGTCCCTTGTCAGCCGAGCGGTCTTCACCCAAAGGTGCCCCACCGACTAAAAACCCGGGAGCCAGTCCCGCCAATTTAAGCACATGCAATAACAGACTGGTGGTCGTAGTTTTACCGTGTGTCCCGGCCACAGCCAACACCCAACGTTGCATCAGCACCTCTTGAGACAACCATGCCGGACCACTGTAATACGGCAAGCGCTGATCCAAAATGGCCTCAATCAAAGGGTTGCCCCGAGACAAGGCGTTACCAATCACGTAACAATCAGCGCCCAAAGCCAGTTGATCCGCCGCATAGCCTTCGATCCACCTTACGCCATTGGCTTGCAGTAAATCCGACATAGGTGGATACACATTTCGATCACAGCCCGTGACGCGATGTCCCAACTGCTGGGCCAACAACGCCAAGGATCCCATAAACGTTCCACCTATGCCCAAGACATGAATATGCACCGAATCCAAACTCCTCATTTCGCGCAATGCACTGAACACACGCTTGTAGTACGTTTCTCTATTTCTATTCTCTATGTTCTATATACCCAGTTTAGCCAACACCAAGGCGAGAGCGAGTGTCCACTTATACTCGCTTAGACTACTCGCTTAGACTACTCGCTTAGGTGCTCGCTTAGACTACTCTCTTAGGCTACCCGTTTAGGCATCACCCAATATACCGAGCATTCGACGCAAGGGTTCCGCCGCTCCCCACAACAGTTGATCCCCTACGGTAAAAGCCGCCATATATTCAGGCCCCATACTCAAACTGTGAATACGCCCAATGGGCACCGATAAGGTACCAGTGACCGCAGCAGGGGTTAATTGGGCCAGGGTTGATGCTCGATCATTCGGCACGACCCGAACCCACTCGTTATGATCAGCCAACATCGCTTCCACTTCAGTTGGTGGCATAGGACGTTTCAGTTTCAAAGTCAAAGCCTGACTGTGGCAACGCATAGCACCAACGCGCACACAAATGCCATCAATGTGTATGGGATCGTTTAAACGCGCTAAAATTTTATTGGCTTCGGCCTCGGCCTTCCATTCCTCCCGTGTTCGCCCAGCCTCCACGGCGGCATCAATCCACGGCAATAAACTGCCCGCTAACGGTGCACCCGCCTGCTCAATGGGAAACGTGTCGGCTCTCAGACATTGAGATACCCGCTGATCGATGTCTAAAATGGCCGCCGCTGGATCGGACAACAAAGACGACACACTGGTTTCAATCACCCCCATCTGCTGAATCAATTCTTGCATCATCCGGGCTCCAGCACCGGAGGCCGCCTGATAGGTGTGCGGACTGACCCATTCCACCAAATCGCGCTCCAATAAACCGCCCAGCGCCATCAGCAACAGGGACACCGTGCAATTTCCACCAATAAAATCGTTGACCCCATCATTTAAGGCGCGATCAATCACCGAGCGATTCACCGGATCCAACACGATGACACTGGATGTCGCCATGCGCAGTGTAGAAGCCGCATCCACCCAGTATCCCTTCCAACCGCGCTCACGCAATGGACCATGAACCGCTTGTGTATACGCCCCACCTTGACACGTGAGAATAACATCCATATCCGCTAAGGCATCCAAATCGTACGCGTCTTGCAATACGCCCCGCTGCTCAGTGCCACACCCCGTATCCGGTCCCCTTTGTCCAACCTGTGAAGAACTGAAAAAAACGGGCGTGGCAATCCCATCAAAATCCCCCTCCGATCGCAGGCGTTCCATCAACACCGAACCGACCATACCACGCCAACCCACAAATCCCACTTTCCCCAATGCCATATTGATAACCTCAACAAAAAATACGTTCAACGACACATTAACGAATCAAGCCAAGACGGCTAAAATACACGGCGACACAGCAATAAGGAACAGGCCAACGCCACGAATGTCAATGCGACGACTGCCAACACCAAGGCTAAACACACACCATGTCATCTCCTTCTCCAAACGATAACACAAGCTCCAAAGCCACGCCCACAGTGGATGCGACACGTCGTATTTTCACGAGCCCAGAAGACGAATCGGCACATCAA
>JARRRL010000041.1:18156-44466 GCA_037380725.1 Gammaproteobacteria bacterium
AAAAGAAGCGACCGATTTGGGTTTCGAGAAAGTGGGCATTGCGTCGACTGATTTGCGCCAAGATCGCGAGCGTTTTCGCGCCTGGGTTGCCGACGGTTTGCACGCCGATCTGGATTACCTCACTCGACACGGTGAAAAACGATTTCAACCCGAAGTACTGGTGCCCGGCACCGTCAGCATCATTTGCGTCCGCCTGAATTATTTATTTCCCGGCTTAGACAGCGTCAAAACGCTCAATGACCGTCGCAAAGCGTACATTTCGCGTTACGCATTGGGTCGCGATTATCACAAAGTGCTTCGTACAAAACTGCAGAAATTGGCCACGCGTCTGAGCGAGCGATGGGGTCCCTTCGGTTACCGCGTATTCACCGACAGCGCTCCCGTATTGGAAAAACCCTTAGCATCGCAAGCCGGACTGGGTTGGATGGGAAAGCACACCTTGATTTTGGATAAATCGGTCGGCTCATGGTTTTTTCTGGGCGAACTGTTCACGGACTTGCCCCTGCCCATCAGCAGCCCCGTTGAACCCCATTGCGGTAAATGCCGCGCGTGCCTGCGCGTTTGCCCCACTCAAGCCATCATTGAACCGTACCGATTGGACGCCGGACGCTGCATCTCGTATTTGACCATTGAGAACAAAGGCCCCATCGCACCTGAACTGCGTCCGTTATTGGGGAATCGTATTTTTGGCTGCGATGATTGCCAATTGATCTGTCCCTGGAACCGCTGGGCAAAAACCACGACTGTGGCAGACTTCACACCACGACACGGGCTCGATGCCACTGACATCGTAACGCTGCTGTACTGGGACGAAAGCGACTTTTTGCAACGTACAGCGGGTAACCCGCTGCGACGAGCGGGGTATGGGGGCTGGGTGCGCAACCTGTGTGTCGCTGCTGGCAACGCACCCGGTGACCCCGCATTACTGCAGGCGCTGCATCAGAAAAAAACAGCGCTTTCCGCTCATTCTGCTGACAAGACGCCAGCCTGGTTAATGGAACACCTGGCCGACGCCATTCACAAGCAGGAATCGCGATTGGGCACAGCAGAGTGACGCGCAACGAGCAAGGCTCGGTCCATCAAAAGGAAAGCCGTCCACTGTTCGGACTGCCTACCTTATTTGGTTTGAGCTTGAAAGCGCCATTTTCTCGCATGTTACTCCCGTGCGACCCCCCACCATCCATTCGAGACAACGAACCGGCATGCCCAGGATAGACGACGTCAGCTTTTTGTACCAAAGCAGCTAAGCGCTCAGGGATGCTCGACAAATTGCGATACAACTCATTAAACGCCACATCTGTCACGCCTGCCTGTATATCAAACGCTGCATTCAATGCCTCAACCGAGGCCAAACTGGATTTATCGGATTTCTTTGATGGCATAAAATTCGATTCAGCCACAAACGCCATTCACCGCACCCAAAAACATCACATTAAGCTGAACCATGATGTCATTCGGTTGTCCTTAGAATGGGTATATGGTCTGCTCCTGTTTGCACAGAACACTCGAACACGGTCAGTCACCACACCACAACTTTCTAAACCCGTCGTACCTATTAACCGATATGCCAACACCTCTAATAACAAGACGTTTCAGCATCAACAGTAAACAGCTGACAAAACGTCCAGACACAGCACTAATTAATAGCCCGCGTCCAGGGACTCGATAGAGTCGGTCGCGCCAAGCCCATCCATAAGCTAACACCGCTTTGTAAGCTCTACGACACACTTCTCCTATGACACAGCAACTGAACAACAACTTGTCAAGCACGTACACAAGGCCAATAACAGCCTTCATTGCACCCCATCTTTATCAGCAACACATACGTTTAGCACCAACCATACTCTCTAGCTAGCCCCAACTACCTCTAGCAACAACTCTCTACTGAGTGAGCACCATCTGTTTTGGCACCCAATCCTGAGCGCTCCATGGACACTAACCCAACTCACTCCGCCACCTGGACAGGAGCTGCGAGTACTAAACGCATTCATAGCCTTCGGAACAGGACACCGCGCAACAAGCGATTGCCTTACCGGTAAACGAGTAGCTCCATTTTGTTTCGTTTTTGTTCTTATTGCTCGACTGGACCCCGTGTTGATTGAGCGCCCAGTAGAACCCGCTTTGTGAGCTGAGCAAGTTAAACAACGCTCAACTTAAATTGTATGCGTTGCATGCGTTTATAGTGCTATCATATCACGACTCAACGCGCCCGCTCTATCCTCGCCCAAGTCATCCCCATCTCCCCCCACTTCGCACGGCTACGACACAGTACTGCTACGACACAGTAAAAAACGCTTCACGATAGACTTTTAACTCGGCAATGGAGTCATAAATATCATCCATCGCCAGATGATGCCCACGCTTCGAAACCAATTGCATCGCTTCAGGACGCCAACGACGCGCCAATTCTTTCACGGTGCTGACGTCCAAGTTACGATAGTGGAAAAATGATTCCAACTCAGGCATATACCGAGCCAGAAAACGCCGATCCTGGCACACGCTGTTCCCACACATCGGACTCTGACCCGCACGGAGGTGTTCACGTAAGAATGCCAAGGTTTGCTGCTCAGCCGTCGCCGTATCCACATCACTCTGGCGCACGCGTTCCAACAAGCCTGACCCCCCGTGGTGCCGTTGATTCCACTCGTCCATTTTCTCCAGGTAACGCTCGGGTTGCTTAACCGCCAACACCGGACCTTCAGCGATTGTTTCCAAATTCGCATCCGTAACCACTGTTGCAATTTCGATGATGACCTCAGATTCAACGATCAACCCCGTCATTTCCAAATCAATCCAAATCAAGCGATTCAATTCATCACTCACCCCCGATGCTTCACTTTTTGTATTTTGAGAAGTGTTTTGGGACAACGTGTTTTGGGACATACATCAAACTCCTGGAATGGTTATCGTTTCTATTTATAGATTTATAAAATAGATGCACGAAGCTGAAGTTGTTAAAGTTATAGCTAGACGGCACAAAGCCAATTCTACGCTATCGCCACAGCAACAACACCGATTACACTGTCACCCAAACACAGCGCACGACGCGAACGACACACCTGGACGCATCGCGCGCAAAAGACAACCAAAACTTTTAGGTATCAATTCAATGCCAGTTAACACGTCTCGCACCCGCCACAGGCAAAAAAGTGGCCCAACTCGTGGGCAACGTTATTGCTGCCACGCACGCCAACACTTGGAATTAGTGGTGGGAGATCGTGTGCTGTGGGAAGCCAAGCAACACATGAAAGGTTGGATCACAAGCTGCGAACCTCGCGACACCCTCATCGAACGTTTTAGCCACGGACGCAGCACCAAACTCATGGCCGCCAACGTGACGGCACTGGTCATCGTGGTTGCACCTAAGCCCGCACCGTCCCGACACTTAATCAACCAATATTTAATCGCAGCAACCATTTTTGGCTGTACCCCGATTATCACGTTAAACAAATTCGATTTAATGACAGCGGGTGACACCAGCGATTGCATTATTAATCAATACGAGACGCTGGGCTTTACCTGCTTACGCATCAGCACCAAAGATCAGTACGGTCTCGACGCACTGGCGCAATTATTAACCCATCACACGGCTATTTTGCTCGGTCAATCCGGCGTGGGCAAATCATCCCTGGTCAAAGCCTGGCTCCCGGATGAATCCATTGTCGTGGGTGGGTTAAGCAACAGCAATGACTTAGGACGTCACACCACAAGCAACTCCACCTTGTACCACTTACCATCTGGCGGCCACTTAATCGATGCGCCAGGCATCCGCGAATTTAAGCTATCCGGTCGACACCCCATCGAAACCCTCTCTCGCGCTTTCCCTGACATCCAACCAAAACTACACACGTGCCACTTCCGAGATTGTTCCCACCAGCACGAACCCGATTGCGGACTCAAAGCAGCGGTACAAGCAGGGGAACTCGACGCGCAACGTCTCAGCGATTATTTGGCCATTATCAGTCAATTTGGTGCGCGTTAAACGTGTTCGTGACGCATCAAGTTAGATTGTTAATTGCCCGATTTCAACACAATTGCGACCACGCTGTTTCGCAAGGTATAGGGCATGATCAGCGCTTTCTATTAAATCAGTTATTTTAATTTGTGCATCGGGAATCACGGTCGCCACCCCCACACTGATGGTTACGATTCCTAACTCACTTCCCTCATGTAATAAATGCAAAGCTTCAACAGTCGCGCGCATACGTTCAGCAACAACACGCGCCCCATTGATGGTGGTGTCGGGTAAAACCAAAACAAATTCTTCCCCACCATATCGAGCCACCAAATCAGTACCCTCGCGCGCCGTACACTTCAATGCACGTGCCACCTCACTCAGGCAAGTATCTCCTTGCTGATGCCCATAACGATCATTATAAAGTTTGAATTTATCAACATCAATCAACCCGACACTCAGTGAATAGCAAGCGCGTCGTGCTCGCAACCACTCCGATTCAATGACATCTGCAAATCGCCGTCGATTGGCTAATCCCGTCAAGGCGTCCGTGGAACTTAATTCTTCCAAACGCCGATTGGCCTTCTCCAGCGCCTCGGTGCGCTCAATGACTCTGTCTTCGAGTGTCGAGTATAAACGAGCATTTTCCAACGACACCGCAAGCTGCCCTGTAATCAGCGTAACGGTATCCAATAAGGATTTTTGAAATACGCCTCGGATTAAGCTATTTTCTAACAATATCACGGCACACAATTGCCCATGATTTAAAATAGGTGCCACCATCAGAGAACAATACTTTAATTTTTTGAAATAAGGATCATCGACACAGCGATCATCCTGCAACGCATCTTTCACTAAGATGGGTTGTTGATTTCGCAATGCGAATTTAAAAACAGACAGGGGTATCAAACCCGCCTTGCCAGCCTCCTCCACTGAAATCGCCTGGGTAAGATTACTTTCGGTGGGCGATGGTCTTAAAGTCCAAGTCCCCGACTCATCGTCCAGCAATGCCAACAACACTTTGGTCGCGCCGGTCAGTGAACACAACAACTCCACAACTTTTACTTCTAATCGCTCCAAATTGGTCTCGGAACTTAACATCTGAGACGCGCTCAAGATGGCCAACATATCTATTGATTCCGAACCAAGCACCACACTGCCATAACGTTTTCTCGAACCCGATTGCTCAACAGAACCTGCGTCGGATTCCGTTTTCAAACCAAACGCATGCAAATCGTATTCGGATTCCAATCGTTTGACTTTCGCGACCGCCCCCCATTTTTCGTAATAATATCGCGCCCGTTTTATCAACGAAAGTCCCAAATGGGGTAAATCATGTTCAAGATAAAAAAGTCCGGCTCGCTCCGTGATGACTGGCTTATACCATCCTTGTAAAGTCGCTTCGTTTTTCAGGACTTTGTCAAATGCAACGGCAGCTTGGTGAAAATGTCCACACGCAGCCTCGTATTCGGCTTCAATCCAATGTAACAAGTATGAAAATTTATTGGGCGCCTCCGTCGCACGACGAACCCACCATGCTCGACACGTCTCAAATTCAGATTGAATGGCCGTCATTTCCGTCTCGGTCGCCTGACGAACCCGTTCAGCTAATGCCAGGGATCGATATAAATAGACACAAAAAGAACCAAAATGCGGCTTCGTATACGGGAGAATCGTTATCAACGCTTCCGAGTGTTTAACCAAAAGCGATGGTTCCCCAAATATGATACCAAACATCGCAAGACGAGCGTGCACCACTGCTGTCGCATTTGGATCATGTTGCGACGCTTCAATCAACGCTATCCAATCACAATCCGCTTGCGTAAGCGGATCACCCTCCTCAGAAAACTGTAAAGTCTGAAGGACATATTGGTACGCCGTGAATTGCAACAGGCATTGTGAATTTCCCGTACGTTCAGCGAACGACAACGCCTTTTCAACTTCGGCCTTGCACACTTCCAACAACGGATTCGATTCCAGTAAGAACGGTATCGAAACAATAAAAGTATAGCCAGCGCTGTGCACATCACCGACTTGCAACAATCCTTCATACGCCTGCTGGGCAATCGCCACACCCGTCGAAAATGGCTCAAACCACACACTACAACTGAGCGCGTAAAGAAACAATCCCCGTGGTATTTCACTCGTATAATCACGCTCAGTCGCCACGTCCAACAGGTGGCGCACCGCACGATACCCCAATTGATACTCCTCCTTAAATATAATCGTCGCAAAAGCCGCATGGGCGGCGGGGCAAATCAACTCAGCACAAGGACCGTATTCAATCCATAAACGAATCGACTCAAATACCAACCAAATCATGGTGCGAATATTGCTGTAAAATGCCACGGACATCAGAGCATCAATCAAGCGGGCTGCGGCACGAATGCGTTCATCACAACACGGGGAATTGCGTACATCAACGCGACTGTCGCCTTCATCAATGCGGTTTAACCAACGGCAGAAAAGTTCGAATCGACTGTTCAGTTCCGCATCCAATTCCGCAGGACACGTTCCCATATGGATACCCAATTTCGCCAGCACACTGAATCCCAGCGCAAGCGCATCCTCATTTCGTCCTCGATGAAATAAACTGATAATTTGAATTCGAATGACATTGATCAAATCGATGGGCGCATTGCCGTGCAATTCAATTGTACGATAAACGGCATCCGTTTCTTCCAAACGTCCTAAATGATATAACGTGCTATGCCATAACCTTTCCAAGGTCTGTCGCCGTTTATCATTGGCGGCAATTTTTAAATCATCCATCAATGCCAATGCCGCCAGTAAATAACATTCCGCCATGTCTGAACGTAACGCTTCACTTGCTTTCATGGCGGTGGTATAAAATAAATCAATTAAAAGTCGTTTTTCAGATTTGGCTTTCACCCATTTGACCGTGGCCAGATATAACTCCGCGGCTTTACTGGCAAAAGCAGACTGTTCCGCCAAACGGCGAGCCAAGGTTAACTGCAATTCGAGTCGGGATTTTTCCGACAAAGAACGATACACAGCCTCCTGCACCCGATCATGCCTGAAAGTCACCATCTGCTGTTCCAGCACCAATAAACCGTCTTCCAGAGCGGGTAATATCCCCGACTCAATTTCTGGCTCGGAACCCTGACTGGCGACAGCTAAAAGCCGCAGCGACGTATCACAACCTAGGCATGCGATCGACTTCAATACTGTCTGTGTAAACAATGGCAAACGCGCAATACGAACCGTCAGCAATTCCATCACCGTACTCGCGCCCACATATTGACGAATCGCATTGGTATCCCATTGCCAACGTCGATGAGCGGGATATAAAATTCGCTCATGGCGTAACGCATTAATCAACTCAACGGTATCAAATGGATTTCCGGACGTGTGAGAAGCAATCACATCACGCAGCGGCAAAACGTCTTCAGGGCTCATTCTGAGCATTTCTGCTAAGAACCGCATCAGACTGACGGGTGGCAAATTTCGTAAACAAAGTATTTCGGGAATGAGAGATTGCTTCCGCCAACGCGTCAGCATGGCACAGAGCGGATGCGTTGAATCGAGTTCCGCTTCGCGAAAAGCGCCAATCAATAAAAGACCATGAATATCCGGATCCGTGAGTACGCCATTGATGAAGTCCAAGGCATTGGCATCCGCCCACTGTAAATCGTCTATGATCAGCGCCACAGGCCGTTTCGGATCGGCAACCGCTCGCAGCAAATCAAGCACTGCACGCCGTTTTCGCGCACGCAACAGCAATGAATTATCGCTAATGATTTCTGGCTCAACGCCCAGAATACACGCCATCTGCGGATTCAAGGTGGCCATCAATGCCGCATTGGTTCCCAATACAGACACTAAGCGCTGACGCTGCGCATCAAAATTCTGCTCAGATTCTATCTGCAACAGATGACTCAGCGCCTTTAAAATCTGATTGATGGGTCCTTCATCCGTCGCATCATGAAATTGATCAAATTTACCAGATATAAACCACCCTCGATGCAGCGCAACCAATGGGCGCAATTCAGTAATTAAAGCGGTTTTGCCAACACCGGGTGGACCTGAGATCAATAATCCACGCTGGACAGAATGCATTGCCCTCTCTAGCGCTGATTTTAAGTTGGCGATTTCAGCATCACGCCCTATCAATCGAGAGGGCGCGGTGAATCGCACAGGAAAATCATTGGCACCCAACTCAAATAAACAATCGTCACTCTTTTCCAATTGCTCGGACAGGCATACCAAATCATTCAGCAAGCCATCGGCGCTCTGGTAACGTCTGTCGGGTTCTTTATTTAACAAGCGCATAATGATCGCCGAAAACGCTGGCGCCAGCTTGAGATTCAGTTCAATGGGCTCAGTCGGTATACACGCTAAAATATCGTGAATCAACTGCAGAGGATCTTCTTGACAAAATGGCGGGCGACCACAGCAAATGTCGTTGCCAAATTAAAATCAATTAAAATGGGTTGACAGGACTCACGCAACAGTAAAATATTGGATGATGTGATATCTTTATGTATGACGCCGACTTGATGAACCTCACGCAGAATGCGCGTGACCTGAATCGCAAATCTCGTCAACGCCTGCGTTGACGATCTTGGGCTGAATACCTCATTCGAACACTGACAATCTTGATCTTCCAAAGCCAAAACATTAGCCGGTACTTGACTGTTATCCCGTACAAGACGCGGCACACCAGGCACCTTCGATAACAACTCCAAAATTCGCCGCTCATGACGCACGCGCGCTACGGCATTGTCCCTGAGTTGTTCTTTATAGATCACCGAGCTAGCGTCCGCATGTTTTAGGCGAATAACGCGTGTGTCATCACTTTTATAAATTACGGTTACTTCATGTTGGGCAAGATCATCTTGCCATACTTTCTGTGACGGCATGTTGCCATTCCCGATGGTAAAACTTCCGATTTATTACCCGATGAAGACTCGCTTCGACTCGTCAGCAGTTTCTAATATCAATGGCTACTTTTGCCACGGATTCCCCTGTGCGAGACAGTGCAAACACGGCTTCCCTTGATCGGATCACGCGCATCAATGTATGAAGCCAAATGGATCAGCACTTTCAAAATAAAGTATAACCAGACAAGCTATTCCTGCCCAAGCAACCAATCTGATGGCGTACACCCACACTGACAAAGCGGCGGCCAACAAAAACGAATGAGACCTTCATGCATCAGGATGCCAGCATGACGGCAATCGAATAAGCACGATGATTATAAGTGGTCTGGTAGATATTAAAATACGATCACGCAAAAAAGACATCAAAAGGCTTACCAAGAAACCAGAATTCGACGGGGCGGAACAGTGTCCTTCTTGGCAGCGCGGACACACAAAGCCAGTTTAGCAATGATGACCACAGCGATTGATTCCAATCCCCTTATCATTTTCTGGCAACGATATCATCGTTAGTGTATATAGATTAAAAACGTGTCATACAACCAAAATATAGCAAAGCAATGTTAACAGGTATGCCGCCGCGCCACCCAATAATGCCCCCAGTGGAGCCAGTACTAATATTAATAAAAGCCGCACTCCTTCATACAGCGCGGCATCACTATGGATATACAAATATTCGATGACGGCTATGCCAACTAGGACTCCAGGTGGGATCGAAATACGGGCATACCGATCCAAATTGGAAAAAAACTGGTTATTTATTATCACCTCGTCATCCCTTAACGCGTTACTTACCTTCAACATTTACTCAAAAAGAAGTGGTAGCCATTACGCCCTGAGTCAATATTCATTGCCAAATCCACTGTATCGCAGCACGATCTACGTAACAAGAAAAGGGAGTCACCACCGCTCTTTCCGAAGCAACACGAATCAATCAGCTTCATCAAGCCAATTTCCAGAACAGAAAACTGATTCAAACCAAAAAAACTGATCAATATACAAACAATCGTGAGAACCGCTGAAGTCGAAATTAATATATCTTATTGAAAATAAACATATATGTTTAATATTATTTTGCGCTTTGTTATCGAACAATAGACATTGACAATCAGCAAATTTATAACGTAGTGTTTACCCTCCTGGTCTTATGTTTTCCGCCTTCTTGCTGCCTGCGCCGAACCGTAGCTCAAGCTCTGAAGCCATTGACAGCGCCTGGAAAAAGCGGGGAAAACGAAAACACCCCCCACTGAATAACACATGGTCAGAAAAATCCACAAGACACTGGGGCCATTCTTTAAAAATAACGCCACATACCCGGGTTCATTCACCACAAAAATTATACGAATAAGGAAAAAACGATGCGCAGTTTACCCTCACAGCGACACCGCTTAGGCTACGTTCCACTCACCGCCTTTACCGTTATGCTAAGCGCCTGCGGTGGTGGCAGCTCATCTTCAAGCATCAGCACCGCCTCACCCTTCAACACAACATCAACGCAACAAGGTATTTTTCTAGACAGCGCGGTCACCGGGCTTCAATACAGCTCGAATTCCACCTCAGGAACCACCGATGCAACGGGCGCTTTTGATTACGTAGCCAACGAAACCATTCACTTTTCTATTGGTGGTATTGAAATTGGCTCAGCACAAGGCTCTGCGCTTATCACACCGCTGACGCTCGCCGGTGATGGCGCCAGCGCCTCCGATCCCTATGTGCTCAACGTACTGCGTTTTTTACAAACGCTTGATGACGACAATAATTTGAGTAACGGCATCCAAATCACGGAAACGGTGCGCAACTTGGCTGAAGGACTTTCCCTCAACTTTGACACCACCACAAGTGAATTTGAACAGAATACCGCCGTGATTGCTGCGCTGGACACACTCACGGCGGCCACCAATGCGGGTAGCCGCAACATCGTCGACGCCACAGAAGCAGCCGAGCACTTCGCTGCAACACTCAGCGACATTGAAATCGAAATTGACGGCAATCTTCCCAGCGGCAATGGCGAAGCCATCTCGGAGGAACAAGCACATTCCTTACTGAGCAGTTTGCTTGCAAACGGCGGTGTCTGGCGTTTTTTCAATGAGGTCGATCTGAACATTCAGACCACCTTTGGCACTTCCGTCATCCAAACGACTACTTCTGGAACCATGACCTCCATAGCCGCATATCGACCAGCGGGCAACGACACGGCAGAAGATTTCTGCACATTAGAGGGGTTCGACATCGCCGACTTGAGCGCCGATGAAGACTTCGACTTGGATCTGGGTATGGGAGATGATGATACCGCTTGTGCCGCGGGCGAAACGGAAAAAATAACCTACTTTCAAAATAATAACAGTAAATTAGCTGTAGAAGTGTCTTGTAACGACACGGTTGCTTTCCGAACGAACATCACGAAACTCAGCGACAGCAGCGTTTTCTCCCAAGGTTCACTGAACTTCACGTCTGATCAATTCAATGCGCTGACGAACACCAGCACCGTGTGCGGCAGTCTAACGGATGTAGTCTCGACGTCACATGTGCTGTCCGATGATACAAACGGATTTCCATCAGACAGCTCAGTCGATACCTGGAGCGTCCACCTGATAGCGCCTTACCAAGGTGACAACAAAATCCAGCTGGACTTCAACCTGAACGGCAGCAGTCGTGTTGGCACTTATACGATTGGTGAAATCGATAACGAGGCCCCGTCTGCGTTTATCGCATCTGCCGAATTATCATCGCCCGTCTTTCCCGGAGTACAGAGCGCCCAGAGCGGCACGGTCACCATTAGCAGCGTCACCAACTTCACCGCATCGGGTTCGTTTGATTTATTCACCACAGGCGGCGACCATGTACAAGGTAATTTTAATTTAGACATGTCCAACTGATGCAGCAGTGATCGTAAATAAAATCAATTGTCTGTGTTAATAACAGTGCGCGCAAAATCGCGCGAAGAGGCCACTATAACGATCTCTTCGCGCGAACCAAAAACACCGCGCTTCTGATTAAGTTTCTTAAGGACACAACAACACGCTAATTTGTCCGCTTTCCAGACTGATCCCACAATACTTGCCAACTTTGCGTTTCCGTTTCAATAATGGCTTCTGCTTGCACCACAAATTCTGAAAATTCACTCGACGCCGCATTCATCGCCTTATGCGCTTCCAGTCGGTTCGCTGTGGCGCGGTAACTGGTGATCAACTCGTTGTATCGAGACGCTTCCACGTGTGCAATAATGCCGCCTGTAATAGTCGTCAATACAGCGGGCAAGACCGCAAAGTCAAAACCAGAATGCTTCCCCATAATCGCCGCGAATGCACTCAGCAAGGCAGCAAGCACAGCCAGAGAGAGCTCTACGAAGCGAAACCGCCTCAAAGGCTTATCCAAATCAGTGGCCGCCTTGCGATAATAAACGATTTGCCCCTCCACCCGCTTGCTGATGTATTCCTCGTGACTCAGCGCACCCGAAGGACAACTCGCTGACGGGCCTTTCGATACTTCAATCCCAGAGAGATCCGCTACGATACGGTTAATTTTATTAACCGCCTCACCCAAGCGTTTCCGTTTTGCTTCATCATCAGACAGATCGCGGTAGTGGCCCGAAGCGGTTGCATACAAAAAAGCTTCCCGCTTTAAGGCCTCTGAGCCCATCCGAGCGCGAACATGCTGCCCAATCGAGTTCGGTGTCAGTAGCGCTTTTAACAAATAAGCACTCACCAAAAAGGCGGCTGTCGCCAAGGTCGTTAGCCAAAGATGTCCACTGCCCGCCGTAAGTCCACCGGCAACTGCCGCACACATAGACCCCAGCATTCCCAGTACAAAACACACCGTTCTGGTAATACTAACGTAACGTTTTCGCGTATTAGCCGTTTCAGAAAGCGTGGCTTGACGCTGGCGAAGATACCGCAATGTTTCATCAGACGGCATTGGGTTATCCATTCCATCCGCTGCGCCTACCATTCGTTCTCCTATCGGATTCAAAACACCACCTGATCTAGCACTTGATCTAACACTTGATCTAGGACAGGCGGTGATGATGATGATCTTGATAAATCGCTTTAGCTAATGCAGCGCACATTGCCAACATGACTAGAGCGAACGGAAATGCACCAATGATCATTGCATTTTTTAAGGCTTCAAAGGGATCCGCCGTCGCACCTGCATGACCGGCGATAATTAATGCGGCAATCACGCCAGTAAGAATCAAACCCCAAACAATCCGGTGCTTGATGCCAGCGGTCGGGCTACCGCCTGACATAATCGTGTTCATCACCAAAATGCCAGAATCAGCTGAGGTCACGAGGAAGGTCAAAATTAATACACCGCACATTACGGCAACACTCTTCAGAAAACCGCCAGACAAAATATTTTCTAAGGTCGCGAACAGTTTTGCAGTGGTCGAAGCATCCACAATCGACGGGTTTGCTCCACCAGCAAGCTCAATATCAACCGCAGTTCCACCGAGCACCACCATCCACAAAAAGCAAACCAGAGCAGGTGCAATCGTACAGCCCACCACGAACTCACGTATTGTACGGCCTCGAGAAATGCTCGCCAGGAACAAACCAACGAAAGGCGAAAAGGCAATCCACCAAGCCCAGTAGAAAGTGGTCCAGCCTGACTGCCAATTGAAAAGACGTCCCTGCGCACCCGCATCGTATGCCGCATGCTGTGCGGAATCCGGTAACTGGGCTGCGGCGCCAGTTAATTCGCTGCGAAAGCTATCGAAAGAACCCCAAGCGCTCGTTGCGCCTTCATAAAGCTCACTCGACAGCGACTCGGCGACACTTGGTAAAGTGGCTGCAAACTGCGCTGGACTCTGCGGGCTGTACGCCTCAAAAGACAGCTGAACAATATGCGCAATATAATCCACAAAAGCCGTTCCGTAATTAATGATCGCGTATAGAAATGATCCAAAAAATGCGATAATGCTGAGTAATATCAGAGACAATACCATATTTAGGTTTGAGAGGTATTTTACACCACGCCCAACACCGGATACCCATCAACCACGACATATGACTGATTAAATAAGCACCATCAACAAGCTGCGCCACCCCGAAGCCAATTGTTACAGACACACCCAGAATCGTTGCAACAACACCCAGCACGTCCACTACATGACCGAACAGACCGTTTGTATAACGTCCTAGGATGGGCGTCAGGGTCGAGCGGATCGTGAGTGGCATACCACGCGTGTAAGCGTAGTACGCTAATGAAAGCCCCGTTACGACATAAACCGCCCACGCATGAAAGCCATAGTGCAAAAACGTGTAACGAAATGCACTTTGAACGGCTTCCGGCGTACCACCTGCTACATGTCCTGAAACAATTTCGGGGTTGGATTTCCACAGCATCATCGGTTCCGCCGTCGCATAAACCATCAGTCCAACGCCCAGGCCAGCACCAAACATCATTGAGAACCACGAGAAGGTGGAAAACACTGGTTTTTCCCCCGGTTTACCTAGGGTGCGTTTGCCAATTGCTGGAATTGCAGCCACTGCAACGACAAAGACGGAAACATCAAGGCCCAGATGACCAGGGCAATCATAGCGCTTTTGCTCATGAGCGCAATGGGTTTACTGTATCCTTTATAAAAACCAGATGTTGCTTTTGGCACCTCCACGACGTGGTGTACAGACGCCCTCATCCCCGAAATCCAACTTGACTTGCTCATCAAATTCCTTCCTAAGTTTAGTATTTTATTGATCACTCTTCCGCTTCGTGTCCGCTCATAAGGCAACACGGATTCAGGTCACTGCGCCATGAATCGGAACACCCTTTCCCGACCCCACACAAGATGGATTTACTCAACATTCAGAATGGGGGAAAAATCAGGCCAAAAATATTCGATGTTTTGTGATGAGTCCTCGTCGACCTGAACTCGACGCTCAACTTCATGTTGCTCTGTCATAATTAATAATTCTATTTATCTTCGTCTGCCTCTGCCGACGATCCTCAAATTTTATAAAATTTAATGGGGTTATTGAGGCATTCGCACAACATCTCTAGTCGTTTAAGACTTCCGGCATACAACGACGAACAAGCGTTTCGCATTGAGTTGTCTACGGTGAGAACAGGAAGATATTGTGCATCAGGCGATCCAAAATTGCATCAGTCCATGCTAGATCAGCGAGGTCACACCTGAACGAAAAGCCTAATTCTCTTAACATTCGGGCAAATTACAACCAAAAATTATTTGGTTGATCAGGACTTTTGGCTCGAGATTGCATTGAAAATTTGCCTTCTCTGTCAGCCCAACGCATCCGTTGCCACGTGGTAGCTGGGATCTTCAAGCATATTGATTTCACACAAATTACCGGCTTTTTTCAGCAACTGTACACACTCCGCACTCAAGTGACGAATGTGCAAGCGTTTCCCTAACGACTGATAGCGCTCGGCCAGTGCATCCAACGCTTCAATGCCGCTGTGATCACTGACACGCGAACGCTGAAATTCCAAAATGACATCATCTGGATCATCCTCTGGCTTAAACAACTCTTTAAAATTCGACACCGAACCAAAAAACAAAGAGCCGCGAATCATGTAGATTTTACTGCCTTTTTCATCGACGGACACCTCCGCGCTGATGTGTTGCGCGTGCTTCCACGCAAAAACCAACGCGGACACGATCACCCCCAACACCACGGCAATCGCCAAATCGAACATCACCGTGACCACCGATACTAAAATTAATACGATCGCATCGCTCAGTGGGATTTTGCGAATAATACGAAATGACGACCACTCAAAGGTACCCAAGACCACCATAAACATCACGCCCACCAACGCAGCAAGCGGAATTTTCTCAATCAATGGCGCGGCAAACAAAATAAATCCAAGCAAAACAACAGCAGCCGTAATCCCCGAGGTACGACCACGCCCACCCGAATTAATGTTGATGACGCTTTGTCCGATCATGGCGCAGCCCCCCATGCCACCGAAGAAGCCGTTTACGCTGTTGGCAAGTCCTTGACCAACGCACTCTCGATTACCTCGACCACGCGTTCCCGTAAGTTCATCAATCAAAGTCAAAGTCAGCAAAGATTCAATCAGACCAACCGCCGCTAAAATAAACGCCGTGGGCAAAATAATACGAAGCGTCTCCCAGGTCATGGGCACAGCAGGCACGGCAAAATGGGGCAATTCCCCTTTTAAGGTTGCACTGGCCACTCGATCAGGTGGCAACATATCGCGCACAAAATCAATGACCGTGCGCGCCTCCAAGTGCAACAACGGCACCGCTATCGACACCAACACAATCGCAACCAAGGAGGCTGGCACAGCGGTTGTCACTTTAGGCAGAAAGTGAATGATCAACATCGTTACAGCAACCAATGCGATCATCGTATAAAGTGGGGTCCCCTGCATGTAAGCCCACACGCCAGCGTCATTTTTGATCATAAATTGGCTTAATTGCGCTAGAAAAATCACGATCGCCAAGCCATTCACAAAACCCAGCATGACCGGATGCGGCACCATCCGGATGTACTTACCCAAACGCAAGCAACCCACGAGTATTTGTAATACACCCGCAACAATGACAGCGGCAAACAAATACTGCGCACCGTGCGCTGCAATCAGAGAAACCATCACCACAGCGGTCGCACCCGTTGCGCCCGAAATCATGCCAGGTCGCCCACCCACTATGGCGGTGATCAGCCCCATCATGAATGCCGCATACAGTCCAACCATGGGTTCAAGACCCGCAACAAAGGCAAAGGCAACGGCTTCAGGTATCAACGCCAAGGCGACGGTCGTTCCTGATAACAGATCATTTTTTAAATTGGAAGGCGTGCGATAAATCAGCTTAAACATGCCGGGGCCTGTACTCGTCAACTGGTCAAAAAGGCGGCCATGGTAACAACCCACAGTGGCAAAGTAAAATGAGGGGTTGCGGTCAACATGCGCCTTTGATCATTACCAGTTTTATCACTCCCAGTTTGATCATTTACAAAGAGAGGCAACGCACGAGATCACATCAGGAGAGAAATTGCGAAATCCCCGCCACACCCACTGCGCCCACAGCCTGCGCACGCCGCACATCGTCGGGCTTCATCCCGCCGAGCGCATAGACTGGAATAGTGGTGTGCTCAAGCCAGGCTGATAAGCCAGACCAACCCAGCGTCGTCGCTGCCGGGTGTGAAGCGGTCGGCAGTATGGGTGAGGCCAACGCGTAATCCAAATACAACGCTTCCGCCCGCCGTAGCGCATCCAAGGTGTGACACGACGCACCCACATAAGCGGGCTGTGCCGCAACCCACTGCCGCCACAACGCCAAGCCATTGGGCTGTTCCATCACGCAGGCGTGGAGCTCTTGAAGGGATGTCTCAGAAAAATGCAGTCCACAGGAAACCGCAGACGGGCCAGCCACCTGAATCAAAGCCTCACGCAAAAAACGCTGATCAAGCGGTAAATCGGATTGCATGGCCTGGCGCAAGCGCTCCACAAACCACAGTCCTCGATTGAGCTGGATCGCACAAACCCCTGCGTCTTCAGTCTTTCTTAGGCCTGACTTTACAAACCCTGTTTTTTCGAGATCGGTCTTTTCAAGCGATTCCAAGCAATCGCGCACCGCATTAAAGTACCGGGTATCCGATGTCACACCGTGAGCACGGAACTGCACACAGCTGAGCACATCATAACGACAATGCACTGCCTCATACGCTCGTTGCCAATGGTGGGCCAACGACGTACATCCCACTTCATCCCGATCTCGATCCGTAAACACATCAAGCGAAAACTCTTCCGGCGTAATCACATATAACGCGGGCAAATTCAAGCGCTTCAGGATACGACGATTGGCAGGGGGAAACGCCAGATTTGCAAGCGATGCGCGATCAACCCAACGCACAGGCTGTTGTTCGCACCCCACACCCTCAGCCAAGGTGCAAACGGAATCCGGCGCATCAAACGCCGTCACACGCCAAACATCCAATCGAATCGGTAGCTCGGCAAACGGATCAAGAAAATCCATCATCGGCTCAGCCGTGATGGCGCTCAAGCCCACTTCCTCATGCAGTTCACGGGTCAACGCTTGCTCTGCGGTCTCCCCCGGTTCCACTTTGCCGCCCGGAAATTCCCACAAACCCGCATACCGTTTTCCCGCTGGACGCTGCCCCACTAACACAGCCCCATCCGCATTTTCAATCAAACCAACCACTACGTGGAGCGCAGGGCGTGCAGGCATACAGTCACCCCATCTCTTACGAAACCTGACCGTGGCAGTGCTTATATTTACGCCCAGAACCACACGGACAAGGCTCATTTCGGCCCACTTTGGGTTGCTGACGTTGAACGGGTTGAGCCCTCTTTTCGTTGCCAGGCTCCACAACTTCCTCACCTTCACTTATACCCGGATGCTGCGCACGCTGTTTTTCACGCAAGGCTTCCGCTGCCGCTCGGTTTTTCTGCTCCATCTCATCAATTTCTTCCTGTCGACGCAACTCAACGACCGTTAGAAACTGCACAACTTCAAACTTCAGGTTATCCAGCATGCTTCGAAACAGTTCAAACGCCTCACGTTTGTATTCTTGCTTGGGATTCTTTTGCGCGTAACCCCTAAGGTGAATGCCTTGTCGCAAATAATCCATTTGCGAGAGATGATCTTTCCACAAACGGTCTAGCGTCTGCAACATCACCTGCTTTTCAAGCTGCCGCATGGCGCTGGGATCATCAATTCGTTCTTCTTTGGACTGATAATGCTCCTCAAAAGCCTTCAAAACTTTTTCGCACAGACTGCGATCATCCAGTTTTTTATCTGCTTGCACCCAGCCTTGAATCGGCAGCTCCATCTGAAAATCGGTTTTCAGCGCTTCTTCCAAGCCCACCAAATTCCACATTTCAAACACACTGTCTGGCGGCACAAACTGGCTCACGAGTTGCGAAACCACATCGCTACGCACCGAAGTAATGACATCTGCGATGTCATCATCCATCAAGATCTCGTCACGCTGCTCATAAATAACACGTCGCTGATCGTTCGCCACGTTGTCAAAATCGAGCAACGATTTACGAATATCAAAATTACGGCCTTCGACTTTCTTTTGTGCGTTTTCAATCGATTTCGTTACCCACTTGTGCTCAATCGCCTCCCCTTTTTCCATACCCAAACCTTGCATGATCCCGCGTACGCGATCCGATGCAAAAATGCGCATCAAGTTGTCTTCCAACGAAAGATAAAAACGCGTGCTGCCCGGGTCGCCTTGACGCCCCGATCGACCCCGTAATTGGTTATCAATACGACGCGACTCGTGTCGCTCCGTCCCAATCACATAAAGTCCTCCCGCCTCCAACACCGTAGCGTGATTCTCAGCCCATGCTTTTTTAACGGCTTCAATCTGCTCCTCCGAGGGCTCAGTCAAAGCAGCCAGCTCTGCCTGCCAATTACCGCCCAACACGATATCGGTACCCCGCCCCGCCATGTTCGTCGCGATGGTCACGGCGCCGGGTTTACCCGCCTGAGCAATAATCTCCGCTTCTTTCTCATGGTATTTGGCGTTCAGTACTTTGTGATCTACGCCCTTGGCCTTCAAGGCGCGCGACAGCAACTCAGAAGATTCGATGGAAACCGTGCCCACCAAGACCGGTGCTTTTTGATCCACGATCTCTTTAATCTCAGCCACAATCGCTTCGTATTTCTCGGCTTGAGAGAGAAACACCACGTCATTATGATCTTTACGTATCATGGGTTTGTTGGTCGGAATGACCACCACGTCCAAACCGTAAATCTCCCGAAATTCATACGCCTCGGTATCAGCCGTACCGGTCATGCCCGACAATTTCTTGTAAAGCCGAAAATAATTTTGAAACGTGGTGGACGCCAACGTTTGGTTTTCATTCTGAATGGGCACCCCTTCTTTGGCTTCAACCGCTTGGTGGATACCATCTGACCAGCGTCGTCCCGGTAAGGTGCGCCCGGTGTGTTCATCAACAATAACGATCTGCCCACCCTGCACGATGTAATCCACATCTTTGCTGAACATCACGTGTGCTTTTAATGCGGCGTGCATGTGATGCAGTAACATCAGATTAGCCGGAGAATACAAGCTATCACCTTCTGCCAACATGCCATACTCGATCAACAAGGCTTCGACGTGCTCGTGACCGGCTTCGGTCAGTTCAATGTGTCGATTCTTTTCATCGACTGTATAGTGGCCTTCTTCCGCTTCAGTAGCCGCCGTTAACTTTGGAATCAGCACGTTCATGCGTTTGTAAAGCTGCGAGCTGTCTTCGCTGGGTCCAGAAATAATTAATGGGGTGCGCGCCTCGTCAATCAGAATGGAATCCACTTCATCGACAATCGCAAAATTTAAGCGTCGCTGTGCTTTTTCTTTATAAGCCAACACCATATTGTCGCGCAAATAGTCAAAACCGAATTCGTTGTTTGTGCCATACGTAATATCCGCTGCATAAGCTTTACGCTTTTCTTCCGCGTTTTGGCCCGACACCACCACCCCTACTTCCAGACCCAAGAAGTTATACAATGGTGACATCCATTGAGAATCACGCTGCGCCAAGTAATCATTCACCGTAACAACGTGCACGCCCTCTCCCGACAACGCGTTTAAATAGGCGGGCAAGGTCGCCACCAGGGTTTTCCCCTCCCCCGTGCGCATTTCCGCTATGTGACCTTCGTGTAGCGTCATACCGCCAATCAATTGGCAGTCAAAATGACGCATGTTCATCACTCGCTTACCCGCTTCCCGCACCACCGCAAAGGCTTCAACAAGCACATCATCCAGTGTTACGCCTTCTTGAATCTGCTGTTTAAATGTCGCGGTTTTAGCCCGCAGAGCGTCATCCGAGAGTTGACTGATTTCCGGTTCTTTCGCGTTGATCTCTGCCACCATCATCCGCATCCGCTTTAAAACGCGGTCATTCTTAGTGCCAACAATTTTCTTCATCAACGCAGAAATCATGAATTCACAACCTTTCTTTGAATCGATTATCGATTGATCGTATTGGAGCTGGCTATACGCAACCGCTCAAATATCACATTAATGCTCGCTGAGCAAAGCCTGTATTGTACAAAGCCTGCATTGTACAAGGTTATCGCATCGATCACAGCACCCATAGAAACGCCGGGCACGGCAAAGCCCCATTCACATGTGGGTTCGTAACCAAAATAAGCGGTAAAGATGGAAGCATAGATGATAAACCGCGCTTCGGTAACTCAGGCGGACCCGAACAGGAATAAGGAATAGATAAACCAAACGAGCGCATCCAGCAAACCAGCAGAACAAAACCCCATTAACACCACTCAACGAATGGTCAAAACATCAACAAAATATATGCTCACAATTACCCACGCTTGCGCGCAATAAAACGAGAGGGGTCCAGGTGTTTCCCGCCTTTCAACACTTCAAAATGAACGTGTGGACCGGTTGAACGTCCGGTGCTTCCCATCGCCCCGAGGACTTCACCAGACTTCACGATATCGCCCACCGACACGCTAAAACTGCGAAGATGGCCGTAACGGGTAAAATAACCATTACCATGACTGATTTCGACCAAGTTACCGTAACCCGAACGCGTTCCCGCATACGTCACCACACCTGCGGCAACCGCAATGATGTCCGAACCTTCTTTACCAGCAAAATCGACGCCGTGATGCATAGCGATTCGACCATTGAATGGATCGGTGCGTCGTCCAAATCGTGATGACATCCAACCTTTACGAACGGGTTGGCCTGCAATAAAGACCTCTGCATCGACGCGCTGGCCATGCAACAGCGCTTCGAGGATCTCCAATTGCTCTTCACGCGCCGCAATCTCATCGGCCAGATTCGCCAGCTCATCCATAAACTCGGGTTTCCCAAGGCTTTCATCGGACTCCGCCACCGAAGGTCCCCCTAAGCCCGGACTCTCCGCAAAATTAAACTCCGTCTGATTTAAACCTGAAGCGCTTACCAAGCGTTCGCCCAGCGCATCCAAACGCACAACCCGAGCCTGCAACTCCGCCATTCGCAAAGTCAGTGCGTTAAACTGTTGCTCTGAAACACGCAACACTTCGTTCAGTCGCTGCTGTTGATGATCAACCCGGACGTCCCAGCGTGCTGCAAAATCAAACGGCAGCAGACTGCTATCCAACCAGTTGTGGCGCACGCCTAGGTAATACCCCACAATCGCCGGGACAAGCACTAAAGCGGTAAAAAAACCGAAAACTAATCCTAGGTTGAGCGAAAGTGAACGCGGCGCACGGTGATGCTTCGATAAAAGTATAATTTTCATCTGTTTGATAGTACCATCTGGCTCATCGCCTTAACAGTGGTGAATGGTTACAGATCCCTAAGTTCGATACAATACTTTTTAACAACCCACCGCCCTTCGTCCTTCTCGCGGTGTTAGCGCAGTCGGTGATAACGCAGTCGGTGATAACGCAGTCGGTGATAGCGCAGTAATGGTGCAATCGTCAATCAGGCGCGACGTTTGGCTGATCACCTATTTATTCCATTGATTTTCGTCATAAACTGATCACTTCGTCGTTTGTTATCTCGTATGCTGCGTTTCTAAACTACCCGTAATGTCTCGAAGGAACTGGCACCATGTACCCATATCAACACATTCATCAGATTGGTAACATTATAGCAAGCAATGTTCATTTAAAAACGCTTCGTGAAAAAGTCAACCTGCTGACTTCTCTCAAGAAGCGTATACTGTCGACACTGCGCGAACCACCACCTTGCGATTTTACCGTGACGGACTTCGCACAGACGGTGCTCACCATCACTGTCAACCACGGTGGATTTGCCTCACGTCTCCGCTTTCTGGCACCCGACTGGGTGCAACAACTCCGACTAGCCGACCCAATAACATGGCAGTATTTAGCGCTCATTCGCATACAGGTAAACGGCCTCAGCACGCTGGGCCTCACCGATATTAACACGACACCAGTAGCGACAACACATCGGGCTAATCAGCACCCATTTGGCGCCACGCTACCAACGACATATCCAAATCCGCAGCCCCAAACTGCTCAAGGCGCCCCCATTGACAGACAATTTTTGAGCAACTCACCGCACTTCTACCTTCTCCCAAGTCAGCGTCAACAGGATCCTCATGAGACGCACAAACAAACAGCAAACAACGCGCTCGAACAGCAGCGGTTTTTATCAGAAAGATCAATATCTAATCAAACAACACCTGAAGGGACATCACCAGCTCGATCAACGCACCGTTCTGAATACCGACAACTGATTTACCGCAGCGTAACACACAGCAAAAAACCCACCGAATCCAACGGCACAGCATCGACACAGCACACGACAACACAACGTGATCGTTCACCGATTGACCGAAGCCCTCTCGAAGAAACGCGCGCTCCTGTTAAGACACCCACTCATACCGTGCACACACTCGCCTCAGATCCTTGGAGCACAGACGCTGGAAATTGCGCAACCTTACCGCAAGCACATAAGCCCCCCAGCACCCCCGCACACCGTGACAACATGAGCACCCTCCGGCGTCTGATTCACACCGCGATTCCTGGCAAGAGCAAACGTTAAGTTCCAAAGTAATGCTTCAAGGTGAGCAGGTTCAGGTTATAAATATTCACGCCGCATTCATGGCGACTTTGGAATATCCTTTTTTTAGCTACGTCTCAATTTCACAGCACTTAGCCTCGCACGCCACTTCAGCTCGACCAAAGCATCACGTCCTCGGCACAGCCCCCAACGCGCGTCGCGCGCATTCACTGTTAAAGCCGCGCCGTTGCAATAACGCCGCCGCACGCTGCCACACGGACGCATTATCGCAAACCGAAGCTTTCCAGCGCGTGCGTTCAAACTGACGTATAACCGCCTTCGCCCGCCTTACCCAAATATCCTCTTCATCTCGTTCCGAGTGTGTCTGTGCAGCCGAGTCAATCGCCATAAACGCTGAGGGTTCAGCATCCGTCACGTTTTCCACATCAGCGAGGATACGATCACACTGAGCCTCAACGCCTTTTTCCCGGAACACATTACGGATGTAAAGCGGGCCATACCCGCGTTCGATCAAGCGACGACACAGCGCCACGCCATACCGAAAATCATCCAGCAAACCTTCCGCACACAGGCGTTCGAGCGTCGACGCCACCACCGCTTCGTCCAGTCCACACGCCTCCAATTTTTGCTGTAACGCCCGCTTGGAATAATCGCGTCTCGACAGCACCCGAATAGCGTATGCGTAGGGGTTTTCGGGTGCCGACTTTCGGCGTCGACTCCATGTTGTCATCATCACCCTTTTCCTTAACGCTTTAATCCGCAAACGCCTTATCGCGCACGCTAGATGTCTTCCTCCAACAGCGCGTCTTCCTCACGTGCGTTGTCCAAGCGCGTATTATCCGCCGCACCTGAAGAAGCGCTTACCAAGCACGCCTCGCGAATTTTGCCTTCAATTTCTTTGGCTATATCCGGGTGCTCTTCCAAAAAGAGCGCCGCATTCGCACGCCCTTGGCCGATTTTATTGCTTTGATACGCGTACCAGGCTCCGGATTTATCCACCAAACCTTGCTTCACGCCCAGATCCAACACTTCACCCATGTGGTAAATGCCTTTTCCATACATGATCTGAAATTCAGCTTGTTTAAACGGTGGCGCAACTTTATTTTTTACCACTTTTACACGCGTTTCATTGCCCACCACTTCATCACCTTGTTTGATGGACCCCGTGCGACGAATATCCAAACGGACCGATGAGTAAAACTTCAAGGCGTTACCGCCCGTCGTGGTCTCGGGATTCCCAAACATCACTCCGATTTTCATACGAATCTGGTTAATAAAAATAGCGATGCAATTTGATCGTTTGATATTGCCCGTGATTTTACGCAGCGCCTGCGACATCAATCGCGCTTGCAGACCTACGTGATGATCCCCCATATCGCCTTCTATTTCTGCCTTCGGCGTCAAAGCCGCCACGGAATCCACCACCAACATATCAACCGCACCAGAACGCACCAACATATCGGCTATTTCCAAAGCCTGTTCGCCCGTATCCGGTTGCGAAACCAGTAAATCATCAATATTAACGCCTAATTTCTGTGCGTATACCGGATCCAACGCGTGTTCCGCATCAATGAAGGCCGCCGTACCACCGGCTTTTTGACACTCGCCAATCGCCTGCAAGGTCAGCGTGGTCTTCCCACTGGATTCCGGACCAAAGATTTCAACGATCCGACCGCGCGGCAAACCGCCCACACCCAGCGCAATGTCCAAAGTCAAAGACCCCGTGGAAATGGCTGGCACCACCTCACGCTGATCATCCCCCATGCGCATCACCGAGCCCTTACCAAACTGACGCTCAATTTGCACCAAAGCCGCTTTCAGCGCTTTTTCTCTATTTGCATCCATCTTACTCACTCCGCTATTTTCGTCACTGTTATGATAAATTCTGACTGCATTCCATTTTTAAACTGGATGCACTGTAAACGATAAAGATCCACTGTACGTGAGACCTACACATGAAGACCTACACATGAAGACCTACTTGTACTTGGAGTACCCATTGTCATTGAGAGCTGTGTATCTGACTGATACGCAAGGGAGCAGCCTCAGCATCTGAGACCGCGATAAATTAACTGTACGTAATAACAGGTCCTTACTATATCAGGCTCCCGCAAAAGCACAAGTTTCAAAACACCAAAAGTGTGAATTGTGGCCTCAACCGCTCAGTCCGTGATCGTTTCGCGCGCATCGGCACGTCAATCGGCGCTCAAAATGAGCACAAAAAGAACAAAATTCAATCTGATATCAAACGCATCAAGCGCATCAAACTCACCCGCACCGCTTGCTGCCGCACGCTGGCGCGATCTCCTGAAAAGTGACACAGCAGCGTCTCGACGGGTTCATGGCGCAAACCAAAGGCCAACCATACAGTGCCCACAGGCTTGTCAAGCGAACCGCCCGAAGGTCCAGCGACACCACTGATGGATACCGCAACATCGGCCTCCGAATTCACGAAAATGCCTCGAACCAATGCTTCGACCACCGCTTGACTCACTGCGCCATGCTGCGCAATCACGGCTTCGGGCACCCCGAGTGTGCGCTGTTTAGCCGCATTGGAGTACACCACAAAACCCACATCAAACCAAGCACTGCTGCCCGGCACATCGGTTATGCACGCGGCCAACTCACCCCCAGTGCACGATTCCGCCGCAGCCAAAAAACACCCTCGGGTCACCAGTTGCTCCCCCAAGCGCTCAGCCAAATCAAATACCGTCTTATCCAACACCACCATCGGCCCCCTCTCTCTCCTGTTTACAGATCAACAAGCACTCTCCCCCTATAATCTTTAAACCTCTCTCTGGCACCATGTTTACACGCAGCCACTCCAAAACGATCCTTTTATGGAGCAACCCTGTCAAAGTAGAAAATGAATCATATAATCATAGGTAAACTCAAACGTTTAAGTCCGCCAAGGAGGCCACATGTCCGAACGATTTAACGCCCTCACCAGTAAACATATTGAGTTCATCAAAGATCAACA
>JARRRL010000041.1:44550-46133 GCA_037380725.1 Gammaproteobacteria bacterium
TCAATGTATCACCGAAAGGTATGGATAGTTTTAGATTAATCAGTGACTCCAAGGTTGTCTGGTTGAATCTGACTGGCAGTGGAAATGAAACGGCAGCCCACGTGCTGGAACAGGGCAGAATGACGATCATGTTTTGTTCATTTGATAAACAACCTCTGATATTGAGACTATATGGACAGGCTAACGTTATCCATCCACGAGATCATGAATGGGCACACCTAGCAAAATTATTTCCAGCCCACATGGGGGCACGTCAGCTATTTGAAGTTAACCTAACACTGGTACAAACATCGTGCGGTTATGCGGTGCCCTATTATAATTTTGTGGGCGAACGACCAACCTTAACCGCATGGACTGAACATAAAGGTCATGAAGGTATTCATCGGTATTGGCGAGAGCAAAACGCCACAAGCCTAGATGGCAAAAACACAGGCATTCTCGATGACACGTAACTCGTAATGATGGCGTTATATAAACGCCAATTCTCAGCAGTAGCCTCCTCATCCCCCCTCGCTCGTATACCGATGGCTAAACCCGCCCCCCAGTACGCTTTCTCTCATTCAACCCGGTTAGGGTTACCTACTGTTCGGATAGATAGAGATTTGGTAGGCTGCCATGTTCCCATGAGTTGTCATTGCCACTGTCTTGGCCTCTAACTTGGCCTCTAACCGCTGAGCGTAACACCCGATCAACACAGCAACTCGACACAACAACTAGAAATGATTAATAATCAATCAAACGAGCACTGAAACGCGATGAGTTCACACAAGCACCCTATCGAGAATAACCCACAGCACACACCAATGATGCAGCAGTACCTCCGCATCAAAGCGGAACACCCAAGCAATTTGGTTTTCTATCGAATGGGTGACTTTTACGAACTGTTTTATGAAGATGCCCGGATAGCCGCCGAAATACTGGACATTACCTTAACCCAACGCGGCCACTCCAACGGTCAACCCATCCCCATGGCCGGCGTGCCCGTGCACGCGATGGAAAACTATTTATCGCGACTCATACGAAACGGTAAATCAGTGGCCATATGCGAACAAGTTAACGAGGCGGTGCGCGACCACACGGACGACTCGTCCAACAAATCCAGCAACACTACGAAAACAACGAAAGGCCCAATGGCCCGGAAAGTCGTACGCATCGCCACACCCGGCACCGTCAGTGAAGAAGCGCTGCTGGAAGCGGATCGAGACAACTGGGTGGCAGCTGTCAGCGTTAACGGTGAGCAATATGGACTGGCCTTGATCAATCTAACCGGGCATCGCATTCTGTGTTCTGAGTGGTCCGATCAAGACAGTGCCTTGAACCACTTGTACCGCCACGACGCCGTTGAAATTCTGCTACCCGACAGCGTGCTCGAACAACTCAACGCATCAACACAGACCAGCCACACCCCAGCAGTCGGTCTCCTACAACGCCTGCAAAAACGCTTTCGCGCCATGCCCGATTGGCATTTCGACCCCGAAAGCGCCACCAAACGGCTCACCGAACACTTTAAAACCCAGTCACTCGAAGCGTTTAACTTACACGAACACCCCATCGCTGCCGCTGCTGCTGCCGCTGTACTCTAT
>JARRRL010000042.1:0-15106 GCA_037380725.1 Gammaproteobacteria bacterium
CGATGGATAAACCCAAACCGTACCCACCCGAAGCACGCGTCCGACTGTCGTCCAGTCGCGCAAACGGCACAAAGACTTTTTCCAGTTTATCCGGAGGAATACCGGGGCCATCGTCCTCCACATCGATGCGGTACATGCCCGCTTCACAAGCCGAAGAAATGCGGACTTTATCGTTGCAATATTTAATCGCGTTGCCCACAAGATTCTGCACAACGCGGTGAATATACCGCTCCTCGCACTCCGCATACTGATTTTCACCCACTTCTCGCGTCGACACGTGCTCAACCGTCATGGAACGCCCTAAATTATCACTCTCCTTTTTCACCTGTGACAAAATATCATCCACACGAATCATTTGCAGGTTCAGCGAAGGCGTCCCTTCTTCCAAAGACGCGTAGGTCAAAATTTCATCAATTAAACGCTCAAGCTCTTGTATGTCATTATCAATATCCGCAATGCGTGCCACACGCGCGTCACGGATGTCTTCGTCTTCTAAAAACTCTAAACCAAACCGAATGCGCGCTACAGGCGTGCGCAACTCGTGCGACACCGCATTGGTCATCTCTCGTTGAGAACTGATGAGACGCTGTATATGCTCCGCCATATCATTAAACGTCGCGGCCAAACGACCCAGCATGTCATTACTGTCCACCGTGACACGCGCCGATAAATCATGCCGACGAATTTTGACAACCGTTTCTTCCAAACGCAGCAAACGATTCAGTAACGGGCGCACCAAATAATAAGATGCCAAGCCCATGATGACCACGGCCACCACACCATAGACGACAAACATCTGATACGGCAGCATGTCCGCTAAATTCATCGGACCCAGATCCAAAATTTCACTGCCATCCGGTGTCAAGGCCACGACATTCAGGGTCGACTGCCCAAAGCGGCCATTTTGCAATTGCGTCACCACATTCCCTGACTGCAAATTGCGCCACTTATCCGCCTGCCACTCCGCTTCGTCCGCCGGACGAAGATTCAGTCGTGTTCCAAAATGCGTCTGATACGTTTTAATCAGCGCCTCCCAATTACCCGGGTCCTGCGCTTCGAGTTCGTGCAAAATCAACTTCATCGCGCCAATGGCATGACTGTCCGTGAAATGATCAAGCTGAATGGTGAGAATGAGATTTTCACGTGTTAAACTGCGCATCCACCCTTCGAGGGCAGACGAAGACGCGCTCCCACGAACCAAAATACCGCCCCCTTTGAGGCGATTCATTTCCTGTCGGGACAACGCCACCGTCGCCATGGATTTGAGCTTAACGTGATGATCCCCAAAGAGGGTCTCCGCTCGCTGGTACCACGCCAAACGCTCATCCCCACGCGCACGCGCTAAACCTTGCCCCAGTACGTACAAGGTACCACGAAGCATGGCTTTCGGATAAGGCTCGTTGAAATGGAAGTTTTCTTGCGTGACAAAAACGTAAGATACAATGGTTACGATGAGCATCGACAACAGCATGCCACCGTATATACGAATAAAAATACTGTTCACACCCAGTCCCCGCACACGCGCCAGACGTCTCCGCCAAAACGCGCCAGTTGTCCTCTTTCAGGTCGATCCACCGACCTGACTCCTCTTTAAGCAAAACCGCGTGCGTCGTGCGTATAAGCGAAATCGCATGGCGTACCGTGACGACTCGACTCCAAATACATGAACCGGCTTACCTAAGCCATTCACACAAGCAGCCGCCATCACGGCACCAGACAACAGATGCAACAACTTTCTTTGACAGAGGGACAACAAAGCGGGTAACGACACACACAAGCGCGTAATGCACAAACCGCGCTTGATCACGCCTTACGACGCCAAGACATCTTTTACAAACAGATATCCTTTGCTGCGAACCGTTTTGATCCGTTTCGGATTCATCGGATCATCACCCACTTTGGGTCGAATTCGTGACACACGCACATCGATGGAGCGATCCTGCCCATCGTATTCAATGCCACGTAAACGCTCAAAGATTTCTTCACGACTGAGAATTTTGCCCGCATTCGACGCCAGTAACCACAATAAATCGTACTCAGCACTGGTCAGATCAACCGGTTCACCGTTCAACCGCACTTCCCGCGCGCCATTATCAATCATTAAATCGCCAAAATTCAAGCGTTCAGGCTTATCATTCTCTTCCACACCTTCGGAACCTCCTATTCCCTCCTTTCGGCGCAGCAAAGCTCGGATACGCGCCAGCAACACCCGAGGACGCACCGGTTTAGCCACATAATCATCAGCGCCCATTTCCAAACCCAACACCTGATCGACATCATCCGTCCGCGCGGTCAACATCAGTATGGGTTTTTGGTATTCCGCACGCACTTCACGACACACTTCAAGACCATCAGCACCCGGCAACATCAAGTCCAACACCACCAAATCCGGTTGTGAACTTAGGATATAGCTGATTGCTTGTCGCCCATCGTTAATGACGTGCACACCAATTCCATTGTTTTCCAAATAATCTTTACTCAGATTTGCCAATCGTTCATCGTCTTCCACAATCAGCACGCGCGGCTTCTCGTTTAGACTCGCTTCTTGTTGAATTACTTGTGCATTTTGCTCCATAACATCTCTCGCTACTGCAAAGTGGGAAGTTACCATTTAATCCCGTACTGTATTCAGCGTAGTAGAAGTGATCGTTTGTAACAAAAAATCACACCACTTTCGCCGTTACTGTGCCCGAGCCCGTTCATGAACTCGAGTCAACATCCCGTGCCAGGGTCAACATCCAGTCCGATCAAACTTCGCGCTCACACGCTAATTCGGAACAGTAGTAAATCTATCAAAGCTTATTCTATAGTTCAATAAACGGTCCGGCGTAAACAGTCCATTTGGCCTCATTGAACAATATTAAACCACAAGATATAGTGGTATGCGATTAACACGGTCTTTACATTTACCCGCAAGCTAACCCCAACTAATTCACATCTTGTCCACAGACTTATGCTATTGCAAACGAAGCCTGTCATCTATATATTGCGTACTCTGTAACGGCACATACTATATGTGGGGTTAAAAATCATCCAAACGGATAACCAGCATCACCCGATGCAACAATGATGTCACGCAAAACGGGTGATAACATTCTCCCATTACAGAACGACACAAATTTCTGGTTACAAAATAAAACCACTATATGTAGTGGTGGATATTATTACAGTGTTTAGATAATCAGTTATCGTACTCAAAACAACAGATGCTTTACGTTCGCGTTACGCCACGTCATAAACGTGTCGATTTTTTTATAAGTGTTTTTTAGCATTATTTTCGAATGAGCTGTTTAGATACACAGCCAGTGGAGCACAAAGCCTACACAAAGCCTTAAATACCTAGAGCCTGAGTATAACGCCTGAGTACAGCGCAAAGGAGTCAAGCAACAAATATGCAACTCACAACGGCAGAAACGCAACCCGGTCACGCCAAAAACACTGCGGACCGTCAACAAACTGACACACAAATTACAGCGCCCGGACAATTGCGCGTCATCAAACGCAATGGCGCCGTCGTTCTTTACGATGAAGAAAAAATCTATGTCGCCATGATGAAAGCTTTTCTCGCCGTAGAAGGCGGCAATGCTTCTGCCTCCAACCGAATACACGAAACGGTTACTACTTTATCACAAAGCATTACCGCCACATTTCAACGTCGATTGTCCACAGGCGGCACCATTCACATCGAAGAAATTCAAGATCAAGTTGAACTGACCTTGATGCGATCCGGTGACCATAAAGTGGCACGCTCTTATGTGTTGTACCGCGAATCACGCGCTCAAGAACGCGCAACCCGTCAAGCACTCGAAGCCAAAGCGATGCATCACGTTAACGCACACGCCATTTCCGTACGTCACACGGATGGCACTCTCCACCCACTGGACGGCGAGCGCTTAAAAAATGTGGCTTTAGAATCGTGCGCCAATTTAGAAGACGTGGATGCCTCACGTGTGATCACCGAGACTTTGCGTAATCTCTACCACGGCGTCTCACAGAAAGACGTCGAGACCGCGCTCATCATGAGCGCACGCACATTAATCGAACAAGAACCCAATTACAGTTTTGTCACCGCGCGTTTACTGCTGGATACCTTACGCCGTGAAGCCTTATCCTTTTTGGATTTAGCCCGTCAAGCCACCCACAGTGAAATGCACACCTTATATGCCATGGCTTTCGCGCCCTATGTGCAAAAAGGCATTGAACTGGAGTTATTGAGCCCCACCCTCGCCACATTCGACCTGGATTTATTGGGCAAAGCATTGGTCGCGGATCGCGATTTACAATTTGGGTATTTGGGTCTGCAAACGCTGTACGATCGTTATTTTCTCCACAGCAACGGCGTTCGTTTCGAGCTGCCACAACTGTTTTTTATGCGAATCGCAATGGGTTTAGCGGTCCATGAAGCCAATCCCAACCAGCGCGCGATCGAATTCTACAACCTACTCTCGCGTTTTGACTACGTCAGCTCCACCCCCACGCTGTTTAACTCAGGCACGCTTCGCCCACAATTATCTTCCTGCTATTTGACCACGGTGCCAGACGATCTCATGGGCATTTATGGTGCCATTCGAGACAACGCCATGCTCTCCAAGTGGGCGGGTGGCCTGGGGAATGACTGGACGCCGGTTCGCGCCTTAGGCGCTTACATCAAAGGCACCAACGGCAAATCACAAGGTGTCGTTCCATTTCTCAAAGTCGCCAACGACACAGCGGTGGCCGTGAACCAAGGTGGTAAACGCAAAGGTGCCGTTTGTGCCTATTTAGAAACATGGCACTTGGACATCGAAGAATTCTTAGAGCTGCGAAAAAACACCGGGGACGATCGACGCCGGACCCACGACATGAACACCGCAAATTGGATTCCGGATCTGTTCATGAAACGGGTTTTCGAAGCAGGCAGTTGGACCCTGTTTTCCCCGAACGACGTCAGTGATTTGCACGACCTGTACGGGCTTGCGTTTGAAAAACGCTATCTGGAATACGAACGCCAAGCCGCTCAAGGCTTGCTGCCCTTACACAAAGTGATCAACGCCAAAGATTTGTGGCGCAAAATGTTGTCCATGCTCTTTGAAACGGGCCACCCATGGATCACATTCAAAGACGCCTGCAACGTGCGATCACCGCAGCAACACGTCGGCGTGGTGCACTCATCCAATTTATGCACGGAAATCACACTTAACACCAGTGCGGACGAAATCGCCGTGTGCAATTTGGGTTCGATCAATCTGTCACAGCACCTGAAACCCAGCCCGGAAATAAATGAACAAACCGGACACATGGTGTTGGATCTGGAAAAATTGAAAGCCACCACACGCACCGCTATCCGCATGCTGGACAACGTCATTGACGTAAATTATTACGCCGTACCACAAGCGGAAAACGCCAACCTGAAACACCGTCCCATTGGTCTCGGACTCATGGGCTTCCAAGACGCACTGTATCAAATGGGCTATGCCTATGGTTCCCCCGAGGCAGTGGAATTTGCGGATCGCTCAATGGAAGCCATCAGCTACTTCGCGATCGAAGCATCCAGCGATTTAGCGCAGGAACGCGGTGCATATAAGAGTTACCACGGCTCTTTGTGGCATCAAGGCGTACTGCCCATTGATTCGTTATCGTTGCTGGCGGCATCACGCGCAAGCGCATTGGATAACGATACAAATCACGAAACAAATCACGAAACAATGGATTCCTCGCCCTACTTCAAGGTAGATCGATCGCAGAGTATGGACTGGGCATCGTTACGTCAACGTATCGCCAAACAAGGCATGCGCAATTCAAACGTCATGGCGATCGCGCCCACCGCAACCATTGCCAACATCGCGGGCGTGTCACAATCCATCGAACCCACCTACCAAAATTTGTATGTAAAATCGAATTTGTCGGGCGAATTCACAATCGCGAATCACTACCTGGTGCAAGCTCTAAAAGCCGAAGGCTTGTGGGATAACGTCATGGTAAACGATTTAAAATATTACGATGGCAGCGTGGCGCACATTGACCGAGTTCCCGAGTCACTGAAAAAACGCTTCGCCACCGCATTTGAAATCGAACCCCGCTGGCTGGTAGAAGCGGCCAGTCGTCGACAAAAATGGATCGATCAAGCGCAAAGCCTCAACTTGTATATTCGAGAACCCAACGGAAAGAAATTGGACGTGACGTATCGCATGGCGTGGGTATGCGGCTTGAAAACCACCTATTACTTACGCGCCCTGGGCGCGACCAGCGCGGAAAAATCAACGCTGCACACGGGACACCTGAACGCCGTCAAACAGACGAAATCTGACGACATCGGCCCCAAAGTCTGCTCGATCACGGATCCAGATTGCGAAGCGTGCCAATAAAACGCTTTATTCATTACCGTTTGCTTAAAAAATGAGAACAGGAGAAAGCCTCATGCTCAGTTGGGATGATTACGATGACGGCAACACCGCAACACTGAAAGCGCATGACACAGTGGCGCGCCCGCGCACAGACGCCAGCAACACCGCATCGTCCCAGCGCCAATCAGCTTCACAACAAGCACCTTCAGAACAAGCACCTTCAGAACAAGCACCTGCGACGACGGCAACATCACAGCTGACGCCACAATCTCTGCAAATCAAAGTGCAAGAGAGCTTAAAAAAACTCAGCACAGCAGCCGGCTTGGAAGAATTGGAAATGGGCGCGGGGCGAGTACAGGTCGACGAAAAACGTATGATTAACTGTCGCGCTGACCTCAACCAATTGGTGCCATTCAAATACGACTGGGCCTGGCAAAAATATTTAGACGGGTGCGCCAATCATTGGATGCCACAAGAAATCAACATGACAGCGGACATCGCCCTATGGAAAAACTCTGAGGGCCTATCGGATGACGAACGCACCATTGTGAAACGCAGCCTGGGTTTCTTTGCCACCGCCGACTCGTTAGTCGCCAACAATTTGGTGCTGGCGGTTTATCGGCTGATCACCAACCCGGAAGCCAGACAGTATTTGTTGCGCCAAGCCTTCGAAGAAGCGGTTCACACACACGCCTACCAATACTGCATTGAGTCTTTGGGTATGGACGAAGGCGAAGTGTTTAACATGTATCGCGAAGTACCCTCCGTGGCTCGAAAAGCCGCCTGGGCCTTGCGGTACACACAAAGCCTGGGGGACCCCACTTTTTGCACAGGCACTACGGAAAATGACCAAGAATTATTGCGTAATTTGATTGCCTTTTATTGTGTCATGGAAGGCTTGTTTTTTTACTGCGGTTTTGCTCAAATCCTCTCAATGGGTCGTCGCAATAAAATGACCGGCACCGCCGAGCAGTTTCAATATATTCTGCGCGATGAATCCATGCACGTGAATTTTGGCATCGACGTCATCAATCAGATCAAACTGGAAAATGCACACTTGTGGACGAAGGCATTTCAAGAAGAAGTCATACAAATGATTCTGGAAGGCACGCAGTTGGAAATTGAGTACGCGCACGACACCATGCAACGCGGCGTGTTGGGCATGAACAGCAGCATGATGGAAGAATACTTATGTTTTATCTCTAACCGCCGTTTAGCGCAATTGGGCTTACCAGAGCAGTACCACAACGTGCAGAACCCATTTCCGTGGATGTCCGAAATCATGGATTTGCGCAAAGAAAAAAACTTCTTTGAAACCCGCGTCACCGAGTATCAAGTCGGTGGTGCTTTAACGTGGGATTAAAAATCACTTAGAAAATAACATAAAATATAACATGAGACATAATATGAGATATCATGGCTTGGTATGAATACCCTCCCACCCCTTTTTAGGGTATTAAACCAAGCCGGGTCCGACAGACGGCAAGCCGTCGGATCGGGGCTGTTCCCGGCAGCCCATACGCCTCTGCCTTTCCGTGTGGATCTGAGGTGGCGCACGGGTTGTTCTGCGCACGTTTTCGCACAAAACCGGCAGAACAACACGTGTGCAATAACAATGGTGTATCACAAAAATGGCGTACAATAATAATTGACAGTAACAACACAAACTGTCGTTCTTGTCTCTTAGCCCAATCTGGATGGCCCCCCCTCCCTAGGGGGCCTTGTTTTATGCTTACTCCGTTAACGACAACATCAATTCGGGAAACCGCTGCAGATCTTCCGGTTCATCCACATCCGACAACGCTTCACACACGTAATGTGGTATTTGCATGAACCGCAGCCGCTTCAGGGTCTCATGCGCAACGCATTCAGTGCTCCACGCGATATTCTGAAACAACATCGGCAGATGTCGTCGCAGTCCGAGTAATACATAACCCCCATCTAAAGCGGGCGTGATCACCACAGACCTTCGACGCAGATGCGCCACCGCTTCATTGATTTTGCTGACCGTCAACTCGGGACAATCCGTTCCGATCAATATGACGGCATCGCCTTCGCGTGTTGCACGCGCCACAGCACGGCTCATACGTTGGCCTAAATCACCCGTGCCTTGATCCGACCACAACACAGCAGATGTCCCAGCATACAAGCATGACAGGGAACACACCCGCCACGCCTCGTGCTCTGGGCTTGGCGACACACACATCTCAACTGCATCCACATCAGCGTGTAAGGCCTGGGTCAAGGTCATCTCCAGTAAACGCTTAGCCACCTGCGCAGCACCCTGCGCGCCCACAGCAGGCATCAAGCGGGTTTTAACCACTCCCGGAACAGGAGCTTTCGCAAAAATAATCAATTTGATGCGTGGCACACGAGCACTTGTCACACCGACACTCCATCTACACAACTTACGTCAATCAAAGTTATTCGCGATCATCACACAAAACCATTCTCGCAACCATTCTCGTAATCATTCTCACAAGCATTCCCCTAAAACCAATCCAGCCGAATAAGGCTTAGCAAGTCGGAAACAACAAAAGTGAAAAGTGATTAGCAGTGTTTGGAATGGTCACGACAAACACCTACTATTATTCGGTACTCAGAAAGGATGATCCATACCGAAGAACTCAGGTTCCTAGGAAAATGCAAGCGTGTTCAACTACCGGTTTCACGCATACAGGAGTAACGGAGCATGCCTATCATTCGCGTCAATGACTGTGAACTGTACTACGAAGTCAGTGGACATGGATCCGAAACCATCGTATTTTCTCACAGCTTGCTGTTCAACGGCGCCATGTTCAAAGCACAAGTTGCTGCGCTCAATGATCGCTACCGTGTGATTATTTATGACCATCGCGGACAAGGTCGCTCCACCATCCCAGAGCGCGGCTACGACATGGACACTCTGAGCACGGACGCCGAAAAACTGATCGAAGCGTTGGCCCCCGGGCGTGTACATTTTGTTGGACTGTCCATGGGCGGATTCGTTGGTCTACGCTTAGCGGCTCGACGACCAGATCTGATTCAGAGTTTAACCCTCATCAATACGTCCGCACAGCATGAATCGCATAAATTAAAATATATGCTGATGAGCACCTGGATCGCCTTGTTCGGGATTAAACGTCTGCTCTATTACATCAATAAAATTGTTTTTTCAGAATCGTTTCTACAAGATGAAGCTCGAAAAACGGAGCGGTCATATTGGCTGCACAGTTTATCGCAATTGCCCAAACACATCAGTCGTGCCTGCAAAGGGGTGATCCATCGACAAGGCATGGAAAATGAACTCAGCGCCATTCGCTGCCCCACCCTCATACTTTCGGGTTCACAGGACCAAGCGATCCCCGCTACGGCTGCAACGTTTCTGAAAGACAACATTGATCGCGCACTCTGGCGCGTCATTCCCAATGCTGGACACAGTGCAGTCATTGAAAAACCCGCATTGTGTACCGAAGCCATCGACAGCTTCTTAACTTCACAAACCGTCCCACACGCCATCGAAGCGTGACAATGGAGTATGAGACAATCTGAAAAAAACCGTATAATGAGCAATCCGCCCCCTTAACACAGATCGGATGCACTCAATTCATGGAAAAGCGTATACACCTCGATCAGCAAACCGAAACCTTAACACTTGACGCCCTCAGCACCCTCACAGAAATCGCTACTCAAGCAACGTTTCGCGCCATAGTTAAAGCCGAAATATTTCTCAATCGCACCCTCCCAATACCTGAAATTGTTTACAACTTAAGAGGGAAAACAGCCGGTATTTTTCAATACGAATGCGTCAGCGCGCGCCGCCACTCCACACAGCCCCCCACACTGCGGATTCGTTTTAACCCTACCTTATTGGCCGCGCACCGTGATGTATTTTTAAACGAGGTGGTCCCACACGAGGTCAGCCATCTGGCTGTGCACTGTTATTACCAAAATCAGCATTACCAAAATCAGCATTTGAGCCACAATGCGGGCCACAAGCGCCGCCGCGTACTGCGACCACATGGCCCTGAATGGCAGGATATCATGCGCAATTGTTTTCAACTCCCACCCAAAATATATCATGACTTTCCCGTTACTTCCGCACGCCAGCACCCTCACCCATTCGAATACGCCTGCGCATGCCGTAAACACTATTTCACCGCTCGCCGTCACAAAAATCGTCTACACGGAACGCAATACTTGTGTCGTCATTGCGGTGAACCATTACGATACATGGGAAAAATAACATCGTAGATATTTGATGCGGATACGAATACATGAGCCACAGAACATGAGCCACACCCACCCGTCGACACCCCTCGTGGTGGTCCGTACACCATCAGCCTTTGAAATTTCAAGGCCTGACAACGCGCACATGGCGAAGGCCTTGACCACCCTGATCGAGGCAGCACAACATCGTGTACGAACCAGTCGCTGCTTACAACAACTGAACCTGAACACGGATCCACTGCTGCGTGCATTAAACGCGTTTGCCGATCCACAGGATCAGCGCACCTGGGATCAATTGGCAAACGATCTCATTCAGGCACATTGCGCATCGCTGAACAGCACGCAACAACGCCACTTATACGCGCTGATCTGCACCGATGCATGCGCCCAGCACCAGCAAGCGCAACAGGAACACGCGGGATTGGTCAAAGCCTATCGATCCGCCGGTTTCACGGTCGATCACTTATCGGAGCACCCGGGTTCGGATGCGGTTTTTGTGACGGACACCGGTGAACAAATCGATACCGTTTTTTTGCTGGGCAAGCTGCTGCACACCCGACGCCACGGAGAAGAAGACGCCACCCGCGATCTCCTGAAACGCTTACGCATCCCCACCCTACAACTCCCCGGACATACCTTAGAAGGCGGCGATCTGATATACAGCGCCTTCCATCGAGCCTTGTTTGTCGGTGAAGGTTTTCGCAACCACACGCACCCAGCACAAGCCATTGCCAAACACTTTTCAGCGCTCTTTCCAACACTGACCGTGCTGCCCGTTCAGCTCACACTACCCGAACACTACCACCTCGATTGCTGCTTTAATGTACTGAGTGGCGGCGAAGTGATTGCCTACCCCGACGCCATCGCTCCCACCTCGTGGACCAACATCGAGCACACGATTCTGCGTCAATCCGCCACACCTATTTTGACAATCAGTCGCCGCGAAGCCTTAGCTTTTAGCACCAACTTCATCAGTATTCAGCGACACGTTTTTCTGCCTTCAAATAGTTTAAGCACCCAGCACCTGCGTCAGCTCACGCACTGGGGCTATCACACACACAGCATTCCCTACCACACCTTTCACCTTTCCGGTGGATCAGTCCGCTGCAGCACCTTGATTTTATATCCTCCATAACTCTCCACACACCCTAGCGTACTGCCTCCCACACACAACTCCGTTGACGGTAAATCACATTTTCATATTTAAAAAACGTTCTTTACATTCAAAACCTCATTACATGAACGTTGAACATCGTCATCATTGGCTGATGTAAACCATGCACGCATATAAATGCCAATTTGTTCCTATAAAATTATCTTTTTTTGCGTTATACCTACACAGCTTTTTGCTACCGCTCTCAGCAACACGCCAAATCGTAGCAAAAATAGCGCACCATAACGGGGTGTCATTCAAAACAGCGACAACGGAGATTCAACAGGGAATAATTTTGAGAGTCTCTTAGAGAGCAGCGATGCAGCAGACGAAAACACATGGCAAGTACAAGCGGGTTTACTGGCACCATCCACCACCTCAGAGGCAGTCACCTTTGACACGGAAGATTTTCCGTACCTGTCACTACTCACCATGCTCATCCCCACAAACGATGCGTTCGCGGGCTTAGACAGCCTTGAAATCCCCACTACACCCGGCACATACACATACACCCTCAACGCGTACGACGCGGGCACCGAACTCAATGATGAAATTAATCCCGCGTTCGCCAATAACGCGGGCGTCACAGAAGCCGGAACCGGGTCCTCACTGGGTGGCTATGGCGTACCGGGGTTGGCCGGAGCGCCCACCAGTGATGCCGTAGGGACAGGCGCCAGCGGTGTCGCCGCACAAATAGACAGCAGTAATCAAGTGATCGACGGAACAGATGGACCGGTACACATTCACCGCAATGTCCTGGGCGACACCAACGCAAGCGGCGGCATCAGCGATCTCGATGCAACGGTACACCGCTGGCTGAATCCCGTAGCCCGCATCACCATTACAGTGCCTGCTAACTAATCGAACGATCGGGAGGCAACACATTATGAAACACCTTATTATGAAACACCCCTTTTACACAGTTCGACGCACGCGATACGCCCTGCTCGCCGCAACGATGGGTTTGCTCGCGTGCGGAAGCGACGACGCCGTATTCCCAACAAGCCTAACAGACGGCGATCGCACTTATGACATTCAAATCGTAAATTTAACTCATAATCAACCCTTTTCTCCCGCCGCCATTATTGCTCACACATCCGGTTACACACCTTTTACCGAATCAGAAGCGGCCAGTAACGCCTTAGAACAATTGGCGGAAGGCGGAGATAATGCGGCATTTATTTTGGAAGCCCAAACAGCCACACAATACGTGGATCACGCCACCACAGCATTGATCGCAGCCAAAAGCGCCAGCGACAGCGTCACAATCGAGGTGCCCAGCAGTCAAACGGACGACATCAAACTCTCCGTCGTGACCATGCTCGTGAACACCAACGACGCGTTCACTGGCGTCAACGCTGCCGACCTCAGTGACCTGGCGGTCAGCGATACCCTAATAATACAGGGTCCAACGTGGGACGCGGGGACGGAGTTAAACACAGAATCCGTTGGCACCATCCCCGGTCCGGCGGACAACGGCACCGGTTATGTCACCACACGCGATGATCTTTATGACCGTGTGCACATTCATCCGGGTGTGGTCACCGCCGATGACGGGTTATCGACATCCGTGCTGAATGACGATCATCGATTTCTCAATCCCAGTTCGCGCATTGTGATCACTCGAACACAATGATCATCGCTCACGCTTAACGTGGGGCAGAGCGTATCAACGCATCTGCCCCTACACACAGAACTCAGCAGCATCATATACTGTGGGAAACTGTACAAAGCAAGACCTCAGCACGCGCTGTATTATTTGTGTCAACACAAGCACGGCTCACAAGGGGTAACTCATTAATTTTCAAAAGATTTCACTAAAGAAAAAGATTCGACACGACTGAAAGGATATTTTTTTATTACATAAAACCACAAAAGAATATTCAAGAACGCACACACGATCATTATTACCAAAAGACCTATCCAAATTCCACGAATACCTGCATTTGTATAAAAAGCCAAGTAATACGCCACAGGAAGTCCAACAGCATAAAAAGCAAAAAGATTTGTATAGAAAGCCTTGCTTGAGTCACCCCACGCTCTCATGGTGCCACCTTTCAAGCATTGTATAGCGTTAGCTGTCATCATAAAAACACAAATACTAAGCAAGTCCGCTGCCATATTAACCAGCTCGGGGGCATCTAAAAATAAACTAAGAATTGAATATTTATATAGCCATACACCCACTGAAAAAAAGACAAATACAACACCTATAAACATCATATTTAGCGTACCAAGTTTCGCAGCAAACCGAAACTGCTTAGCACCTAAATAATATCCAATCCGTATAGATGCCGCGTCAGACCACCCAGAAGAAATCATATAAAAAATAGTACTAATTATAAATACGACTTGATGCGCTGCCACAGCAGCATTACCAAAGAAGGCCGCCATGTAGTTCAATAAAGAAAACCCCAAAACGTCCGTTCCCTCTTGACCTGAGGCTGGCAAACCAATTTTTAATACTTTTTTCAAAAAATGAATATTAGGTGGCTGAAATGTGGATAAAAAACCGCCATTTCTTTTCCACACGAATGCAGTATAAATTGCAACTGCCACAAGATTGATGCCATTACACAGAGTGGTAGTCAAGCCTATCCCATAAACCCCTAGCCCCAGTCCATTGAAAGCTTCAGTAGAAATATAAACATCAAAAAAATAGTTGACAGGAAGCAAAACGATACTAAGCGTCGTCCACAAAAAAACTCTATTTTGGCAGTTCCAATATTTCTCCAAGGGTACACACAATAGGATTAACACCATACTCGGCAATAAACCTTTAACGTATTCAGTAACACCAGCAAAAGCCGTATCCGTAATATTTGTCAATTGATACGCTAAAGTAACCAAAACAACCAATGGTATACTTATTATTATTAGACATAAACTTAGCCAGAAAGATTGCACGAGGCAGTCATCGAGATTCCGCTTATCATTAGCCCCAAATGCACGACTGAAGAAAACATCCATACTGTTTAAAATAGCAATTAAAGGCACAGCAACTAACCAGAATATACTGTTACCAACAGACACAGCGGTCAGGGCTTCAACGCTAATTGTGCCTGCAACATAAGTATCAACCGTTGCCAGCAACATACCAAACATGCTGGTCATAACCATAGGGACCGTCAGGAAAATACTGTTCCTCAACTCAGCAATGATTTTATTTTTTAAAGGGTCATTCCATTTTTTCATTAAACTCACTTTTGCATTTCCTTTTTCTGGAGCAAGTCGATCTCGGCTTCCATGCTCACTATATAACTCATATTATAATTATTCATTGTTAGGCTGCCATCTCAGTGATGGTAAAAATAATACATGTTTGGTAATTTATCAAGATCCAGAACTAAATATTTTAATCGATTACTCTACCGCCATTAGGCTCACGGGAACATCAGCATGAGAGGATCAATTCAGTAAC
>JARRRL010000043.1:0-11857 GCA_037380725.1 Gammaproteobacteria bacterium
CGATGGTAGTGTGGGGTCTCCCCATGTGAGAGTAGGACATCGTCAGGCTTTAAACTAGAGGGCCCCGCCTGCATCTGCAGGCGGGGCTTTTTAGTTTGTTTTGCTTTTTCTTGTTTTGTCACTTGTCACTTGTCTTTCTTATCTTTCGTGCAATTCATTTAGTTTTTGTTAAACCAACGGCGATAGTGGGACAGTAAGATTGGTTTTATCGTACTGAGCCACCAGTAGAAAGCGGGTAAAGCTATTAAAGCGCCGAGCATGTTGACCAAGAACATAAATGTGAGCAAACACCCCATGTCCGCTTGAAATTTTAAGCTGGAAAATATCCAAGTGCTGACGGCAAAGCTTAAGGTCAGGCCGGTGAAGACAACGGCTTTACCGGTTTGCTCCAGTGTACGTTGGTAGCTTTCCTGGAGGCTTAATCCAGTTTTTTGCAGTGCTTGAAAGCGACTAAAAATGTAAATGCCATAATCGACGCCAATGCCAACTCCCAGCGCAACAACTGGAAGTGTTGAGACTTTTAATCCAATTTCGAGTATTGCCATTAATCCATTTGCTAATATGGAGACGAGGGCCAATGGTAAAATCACGCACAGCGTGCCGCGTATGCTGCGAAAACTCATCCAGCACAAGGCGGCTACAGCTAGGTATACATAAATTAAAAGGGGTACTTGCTTCGCAGCGACCACTTCATTTGTAGCGGCCATAACGCCAACGTTTCCGGTGGCTAATTTGAAAGTGACACTGAGGCAATCGTTTGAACTTTCCGTGGTGTTGCAATCCATGTCGAGCAAACGATGTTTCTCGTTAGCGGCTTTGACGTGAGATACGATGTTTGAAATGGTTGTGGCTTTGTGGTCAGTCGTGAAAAGATAGATGGGAATGGCGGAACACGTTCGGTTTAAGAGGCCACTGCTGGTGTCAATATAAGTGAGTGTTTGTGCCAAACTGGCTGTGTTATTGGGTATAACTCGCCATGCGGGTGAACCTTCATTGTATGCTGAGTTGACGCTTTTTGAGACTCCGGTTAAGGAGAGTGTTGCGTGTACGCCAGGTGTGTTTTGCATATCCCATTCAAACGCATCAATACGGCGCATGATCTCGGGATTTACGCAACCGTCTTTAACGGTTTCAGCGACCACACCCATGATATCGGATCCAATGCTAAAATGATTGGCAACAAAGGAAGAGTCTTGGTTATAACGCGAATGGGCGTGGAGTTCGGGAACGCCCGAGTGTAAGTCGCCGATGGCCAAGTGTTGCGATTGCCATAAACCGATTGCTGCAAGTACGGCGCAGCCGATGAGAATGCGCTGTGCTGTGTGTCGCTCGACGCAATGACTCAAAGACAGCCACAGATGAGACAATGTGTTATGTCGAGGTTTTACGGTAAATTGTTTTTGAAAGGAAAGTAACAGCGGTAAAGCAAACAAATTGCTGATGATGACCATGGCGACACCGATTGATGCGGTGATGGCCACTTCTTGGATTATTCGAATGTCAATCAGTAAAATGGTGAGAAAACCTGCGGTGTCAGAGAGCAAGGCAAAGCCACCGGGCATTACCAGCTGTCGGAAAATGTTTTCTGCTGCGATTTTTGCATTGTGGCCGTGTCTGATTTGTTGCTTAAAACCATTGACCATCTGTACGCCATGACTGGTACCGATCGCAAAAATTAAAAATGGCACTAATATGGACATGGGATCTATGCCATAACCCAATGTGACGAGTAAGCCGAGTTGCCACACGACGGCAACAAACGAGGTCATGAGCGGCAGTATGGCTAAACGCCATGAACGACAGTACCAGCGTAGTAAAAGAGCGATGATGATAATGGCTATGCCGAAAAAAAGCGCCACTTGACGTGTGCCATCCGTGATGTCGCCGACCACTTTGGCAAAACCTAGAATATGAACATGAATGCCGTCTTTGTCGTAACGCTGACGTATGTCTTCAAGCTGCGCAGCGACATCGGTATAGAGTAATTTTTTGCCCGTCGCTGGATCCACTTCTTGTATATTGGCGCTGATCATGGCAGCGGAAAAATCATTGGCCACTAGCCGTCCAACGATCCCGGCTTTCAAAATATTTTCTCGAACTTGTTTAAGACCTTGTGATGTGGGTTGAAAATCAGCGGGTACGACGTTGCCACCTTCAAAACCGTTTTCAACGACCTCAATATAGCGCACGTTTGGTGTGAACAAAGATTGTACTTGGCCTCGGACGACACCCGGGATAAAAAATACGTCATCGGTAGCTAATTTTAGGGTTTCCATGAAGCGTGGCGTAAAAATATCACCCGATTCAACACTCAGCGCGACGAGCAAGCGATTAGCGCCTCCGAAATCGTCGCGATGCGCCAGTAGTGTCTGCATAAAAGGGTGTTGGAGCGGCAAAAGCTTGCTGAATCCAGCGTCAATTTTAATTTTTGTTGCTTGCCAACCAAGCAAAACGGTCAGGAGTGCGCACAGTGTTAACCATAGCCCTCGACGCGGGATGAAATAAGATTGAATGATCATGTAAAACGCCCTGTTGCCCTTTAATACCCAGTTGTAAAAGTGCTCATACTGCTAGCAACGTATATTGTTAATGACTCATACTGCTAATAAAAGAAAAGGGAATTTCTTTGAGTGCACTTTTTTGTTGAGCAGTGATTTGTTGAGCGGTGATTTGTTGAGCGGTGAGTGGGTGGTTTATGAGGGTGTTGGGCAGGCTATATTGATGTAAACCTGCTTCACCGACGGTCCATATTGTTTGATTTTGGATGTCGAGCGCCGCCAGATCTTTGCGATCCGGACGCGCTAAATGAATAGTTTGGAGCGTATCGGTATTGCTCGTGTTGAGCAATGACGCTTTTTCCACACTTTGCAGTTGTCCGGCAGCACCCACCATCCACAGATAGCCACGCTTGTCTTCCGCCACATCAAACCAGGTGTTTTGGCTTTTTAAGTTAAGGTATTGCCAAGACGGTTCATCAAGAAATGGGTTTCCAATTAAACCGTTCCCACGTAAACCCAGGAGTAAAACCTGCTGTGGGGACAGGAATAAGCCCGTAAAAAGGCTACCTGTATAGGGTATTTCGATGGGTGTCCAGGTAATGCCTTGATCCGTCGATCGGTAAACATGTCCCGATTCGCCCGCCAAAATCAGACGATTGCTATCCAGTGAAATGATGGCGTTGAGGTGAAAGTCTTCTTGTGTTGATAATCTGACTTGCCAAGTTTTGCCGGCATCTTCGGTGCGCGCTACGTAGCCGTATGCGCCCACTGCGAGAGCCACACGCTCAGAGAGAGGGTGTACATCGAGAAAGGGAACGGTATCGGATTTGTCCAGAGCGATGGTGTGCCACTGTTTGCCGCCATCTTCACTGCGAATAATTGTAAGGTTATGGCCAACCGCGAGCAGAATCTGTTCATTAAAAAAACATACGCTGGTTAATGTATTTTGTGTATTACTGACCGCTTGTTCGAAATGTTGGCCAGCATCCGCTGAAACAATGATGTGGCCCCTTTGGCCCACAGCCACCACGTGTGTGGTGGCGTGAGCGGGGTCTGTGCGTGTGGTGACATCCAACAGTAACGAATGAGGGACATTCGGATAAGAAGATGCGTTACCGTGTGTGGCGCATAACATCAAGAACGGGATGGTCGAGATGGTGGCGATGGAACGAAATGTTCGGCGGCGTCGTGTGAAACAAGAGTGGGACAGGCGAAGGCAGACCAAACGAGCCGCACGCATCAACTGCGTGACGCTGTGTGACAGCACATCAAATAAATCGTTTTTCGATAAGCCTATGTGCAGCATCGGATTCATGGTTCGCCTACGGTATAGGTGTGTTTGAGTTTCGTTCCCTTTTTTTGATCGGTTTACATTTCTGTCTGATGTGATCGGAAATATACTCAACGCAGTCCTTGACGCCTTAATGAGGAGGGGAGAAAGTCCCGCTCGGTGAGTGGCGGATTAAAGTCGTAAGGCGGTTTGTTATTGGTCAAACCGAGCGCCAAATAGCGGCGGGCTTGTATATCGTATAGGACTTCAAGCGTTAACCAAGGATTGGGTATTTGATAGAAATTGATCATGTGGGCTTCGGCGACACGCCAGAGTTTGTTGCGACCGTCATAGTGGTCGGCAATGGCAATTTGCCATGTATCTTCATCTAAGAAAAACACCCGTTTTGAGTACAAGTGGTTGATGCCTTTTTTGAGAGTACCTTCGATTTGCCATACGCGATGCAGTTCGTAGCGTGTGTGTTCTGGGTTAATGTGTCCGGGCAGTAAAATATCGTCATAGCTCAGTTTGCTGTCGAGCAATGCGTAACTGTTATACGGTATATACAGTTCTTTTTTGCCGACATATTTCCATTCATAGCGATCGGGCGAGCCGTTGAACATATCGAAATTATCGGCGGTTCGCATACCATCGGATGCCGTACCTGGGTTATCGTAAGACACATTTGGAGCGCGTCGAACACGGCGTTGCCCGACATTGTAAATCCAAGCGCGTCGAGGTTCTCGCTGCTGATCAAGGGTTTCGTGCACCAGTAAAATGGAGCCGGCGAGACGCGCAGGGGAAGTGACTTCTTGCTTGAAGTGAAACAAGATGTTGGATTGATCGATTTGTTCGGGTGTTGCGGTTTTTGAGTTGTAATCAAAGAGGATGCTTTCTTTGAACGTGACAGGGGTATAGGCGCCACCTACTGTGGGCACGGCTTGCGTGATTTCTCGATTGACGCGTTCACTGCGCCACCGCATGGTGTGGTTGTAAATCATTTCAATCGGGGATTTCGGTATGGGAAATGGCGTGCCGACAATGGCATTTTTAACGCCATAGCCGGATTCGTTAAGCGTGGAGTTGGTGGCGTTTCGGCGTGTGGCGTCGTACACGTATTGTGGATAGGATGCACTGCGCCGTGTAGGATAAATTTTCATTTTCCAATTTGGGTAGGTTTGAAACAAAGCCACTTGACCTGGAGACAGTTTATCTTGGTACTGGGTGTAATTGTTACTGTCTATGGTGAAAAGGGGTGTGTCGGACTTAAAAGGGTCTACTGGATGTTGATCAGGGGAATAGTTGGGTGGGAGGCTTGTGATGCCGCCGGTCCACGCGGGGATCGTTTTGTCAGGGTTCCCGGCCATTTTGGCACCCATTGGCGTGAGCGTTTTGCCGAGCATGGCGGCTTCTTCTTGGCTGACTTTCGCCTGAACCGCCGATGCTGTGAGCGCAAGGATGATGGCAAAGGCCAGTGGTTTTCTGGGGCTGGATCTCCGAGTTATGCTGTATAGTGAGTTGTCGTGTGGCCTCGAGCTGAGGCTGTGCCAGCGAGAGTGGTTGCTGTGCGAGTCGGCGTGTGTGCTGTTAAGCTCACCTGTGTGTTCGGGCCCCATATGTCCATCCTTAACTTTTTGTGATTCATGCTCTGTGCCATGAAAATAGGATTGCATTACTTTAAAAATAAAATTTAAAAATAAGTGATCATACGTGTCGCGAGGGATTGTAGTGAAAGCCCATGAGTAGCAGGCGTCGCTTACAAAGCATATCGAAAGGTCACCGAGGCGAAATCGCGATCGGAAATCAAATTGCGCTCCCCCGCCCCCCAAAATGAAGCATATGTGAACTCGATGCCGTAGGTGCTTTGTCTGTCAAAATCAATCCCCAGTTCAAAAGCTTTACGATCTTCAACAAAATTAGCAATGGGAATCGGCGTGTTGCCGTTTACGTCATGGGCAAAAGAATAAGTCGTTGTCATGTTCCAAGCGTCGAATAAATTGTGATAATCGAATCGAGCTCGCAAACGATAGCCCCAAGAGAAGTCATCACCAAAACCCGTTTGGGTGGTTCTCTGACCGTCATCCGATGCGCCGAGTGCGTCGATGAGCAACACTGATTTCTCTGGTAAATTCACATGCGTAAACCCAGCTTCGCCCACTAAGGCCCATTGACTGGCTCCCAGCCTGGGGCCAAACAGTTTGACGGCTGTAATTTGAGCTTGTGTGACTTCTTTTTTGATGTAGCCGGGGAGGTAATCCCCTTCGCTGACGCTAGCGATGGCGCTATTGTATTGGGATTGTGGGCCAAACAGCGCTGGCTGAATAAGAGTGGGATCTAATTGAGCGATGTTTCCTGCGGCTTGCACCAGTGGGTCGATGGATGATAGCGAGGCTTGCAACAGTTCTTGATCATCTATTTGAACTGGCGCTTCTGGTCGAAAACTGATTTCGCCGCTTAAGGCGATACCGGCTCGATCTATGCTGCTGTTAAAACTGACGCCATAGAGTTTAATGTCTTCAGGATACTCGGTGAAATACTGACCTCCACTTTCTAATGAATTATTAATAGCGGTAAACAGTGCGGGTGTAAGCGCGGTTTGCAGGGCGGTCGAGGTATTGCTGGCGAGGCCAAGCGTTACCAGTTGTGTTGCCAAAGTATTGGCGTTATTGAGTAGGGTGTTGATGAAGGTATTGTCATCGAATTGACCCGCAGTAGCACTTATAAGTGGCCTACGGCTGTGGTAATTCATGGCGTAAAAGCCAAATTCTGTGCTGTTTAAGGATTCAGCAAACCAACGCAGTGCCAAACCGTATTGTCCTGTGTCGTCGGCTTCGTGAGTCGCGGCACGCGAGATGGTATTGGGTGTTGTGCATGCGTATAAGTTATCTGTGCATTCATCCAGCCCTGATATGGTAACGAATTGGCCACCGTCACCAATGAAGTCGTTGGTTGAAAAGTAAGTGCCTGGCTCGTCAACCTGCGTTTTCTGCCAATCCAGTTGGTAAAAAGCTTCGAGTGTTATATTTTCCGAGAGGCCATAAGAAGCCCAAATCAGACTGATGGGTAATAACGCTTCTCTGAGTTCGGCGCCAGGTAGGCGAATGGCGGGAATATCTACAGGGTTAATACTGTTGATGCCATTTTGTATGAACGTCGATTCCCCCCAGCTGACAACTTGTCGACCGAGGCGCAGGTCAAGAGGGTGAACACCAAAGTCAAAACTGGCGGAAACATAGGCGTCCAGTAGTTTGGCGTCTTTGCCGACCGCTTCTTTGGCGTCTTTGCTCAGAGTATACTGATCGTTGCTGTTCAGTGTGGCGGCAGGGAAAGTGCTCGTATCCAGTCCTGGTGTGGCCGAGTTCAGCAATTGCAATCCAGAGTACAGCCCACTTAGGCGAGCGTTGTTGCTGAGGCTAGTTGTTTCAGCTCGACGGTCCCGTTTTTCGTCGTTATTTTCTTTGTCGTAGAAGTAGGTACCTCGTAGGAAAAGACCGTAGTTGGCCCAAGACAAAGACAATTCGTGTGTGCCTTTAAAGGCTGAGGACAGGAGACCTCGATCGTAGTTAAGGTTGCCATCATCTGTATTTGAGCTGCCGTCACCCGTTCCGCCCGTGAGCAGGTTGGTGTAACTATCTCCTCGTGTTCCACCATTCGCTTTGGAAATTAGCCCTGGGTTTCGTGAGTCTAATCGCCACTGTGCGCCGTAGCTGAAACTCGAATCAAAAGCCCCATTAATTGAGCCGTACGAGAATGTGGCCGCAGAAGCGTTCGTACTATAAATAAGCATCGCTGCTACGGTAATTGATACGGTAATTGGGAGAAAGTGATGGGCGATTGCCGTTTGCTGGGGCCGATGGCAAAGGCGGGTCATCGTGACGTGCTCTTGATGCATAACCAACCGTCCTATTTGGTTTGATCTTGCCGTTGGATTTGCCGGTGCGACACGCGACTGGTGTGGCAGTGCGTGGAGACTGGCTGTCAGAGACAGGATTGTTTGGCGGCGCTTCTGATCCTCATAGTGGTGTTGTGGGTGTCAGCTAGCGTGAGTGCTTGGCATTTGCCATAAAAAACCAATTATGGGCAGGTGTTTAGCGGTTTGCAACCTATCGAAATGGAGTAATCCCTATGCCGCAGAGTCGTATGAAGCATGAAAGTTGATGGTTGCATGAAACAGCATGTTTTAGTAAACAAAAAATTAATAATTGTTGCGCCAACGGCGATGGATGCGCGGCGTGTGAACCAGTCGTGGTTAATGTAATTGGAATTGATATAAAAAACAAAATGGCGAAACGCGGACAATTGGCGAAAAGCATTGTTAAATATCAGCTCAGGGAATCCCGGTATGGGTTGCGGTTGGTGTATATATTGACCGTTTGTCGCTGATCGGATATTTTTTAGCACAAACAGCCTGTTTTTCAAGGCGCCCTTGTGTACAATCTTGGCGGCGAAACGATTTAACGTTTTGTTTTTTGTTTAGCCAGTTGTTTCCCATAGTGGCATGCTTTGGTTGGTCTCTGTCTCGTACATTCTGGCGGGTTACAGACGTACAGAACTTGTGCCAGCGATAGTATCCTTCAAAACTTTTCTTGCAGTTTTGTTCGATTTGATCTTCCTTCGAGTGTCAACTTGGTGTTTACTAAGGCTTCATTTCCAATATGGAAGCTGTAACCTAGGGTGTTCAATGGAGTGTCGATCGTGTTGAATAAGCGTCTTATTCAGATCTTGGCGGATGGAAAGTTTCATTCGGGTTCGGAAATAGGCAAGGTGCTCGAGGTCAGTCGAGCAGCAGTCTGGAAGCAAATCAAAAAACTGGGCGATTTTGATCTTACGGTCCACGCAGTGCCGGGCAAGGGATATCAAATTCCTGGGGGTATTAACCTGGTTGATCGAGAACGTATTCTTCAATCGCTTGAGCAAATGGGACACAGTGTGTCGTCTACGCTCGAAACGGTGGATGTTGTTGAATCAACAAACCACTATGTGCTGGATAAAGTGGTGAAGACGATTCCAGATCGAGGTCCCTGGATTTGTGTGGCAGAGTCTCAGATCGCGGGTCGAGCGCGCTACGGACGGATATGGGGATCGCCTTACGGTGCGAACGTGTATTTGTCTGTCGGTGGTCGTGTGCGTCATGGTGTGGAGTCACTGGATGCGGTAAATTCGGCTGCTTCTATTGCGGTTATGGAAGCGCTGAATTTGAAGCAATATCGCTGTGCTGTTAAGTGGCCAAATGCTATTGTGGCTCGTGGTAAGCGACTTGGTAATATTCAAGTGGAGCTTAAAGGAGAATCAGCGGGGCCGTGCTGTTTGGTTCTTGGTGTTAACTTAAACTTGCGTCCTCCATCGATGATGGCGCGGCGAAATGATACGGACGATAAAGCGTATTTGTTGGATTTAGCGCAAGGCTTGGGTGATCGTAACCAGTTGGTTGCCGAAATTGCCGATAGTTTATTGTGCTTGTTCCGTGCGGTGCAAACTACGGGGGTTCAGCGCTATTTGGATCGTTGGGCGCAGTACGATGATCTGGCTGAGCGTTCCGTGAGATTTGTTTCAGGTGATCAGCAAGTGAGAGGGCGTGCATTGGGCATCGATAGTACCGGGCGGTTGCGTTTACAGACCGAAACGGGCATTGAGGCGCTCAGTGGTGGTGAGGTTGAATACCTGGATTGACTGACCATAGCCGATTCTCGAGTAAACGGAACGTTTCTCGAGTGAAAGAGAAGAGGTGGAAGTGGTTTCACGGTATGCAGACTGTTTGATGAGTGGGTAGATGAATGAGTTTGCAAGAGCCGTTGCTGTGAAACTGCTTTCTGGTGCAAGGTTATCTCATGGTTCTATGTCAATCAAACCTAACAGGGTGCGCAGGGTATTTGCGCGCAAGTCTTGTTTCGTAGTCTTGGTTTTGTGTTAGGATGTCTCGCATACTGCATACTGCATACTGCATACTGCATACTGCATACTGCATACTGCATACTGCATACTGCAGGCGGCAGAGCGTGCGGGCGGGAGTAAACGGGAATAAAGAAGTTGAATCTGTGGAGTTGGGTCAAAACTCGATGAAACAGGAGCCGATCTGTTGCTGTGTAGACCTCAGAAATCCTTTCCTTAATTAAGAATTTTAAGTTAGGAAAGGGGCGGTAGTTAAATGTGTCAACTGTCCCTGCGGTGGTTTGATGAAAATCAGCCCCGGTCACGTCTTTCTGTCGACGACGTAATAATCATCGCGGAACGAGAAACGGATGAGGTGGATAGCGCTTTTTTTATTGATCGCCAATACGGGGTATTTTTTGTGGTCAATGGCGGCAGGAAGCGTTCAACAGTCGGTTCCAGACGATATGCTTGTGACTGATTCGGATGACATTGCGCGAATTCCGACCTTGGTGTTATTGTCTGAGCACTTATCGGCAGCGCAGTTGGGTGTAAAACGTTCATCAGGTGACGCATCAGAATCCAGCGATGAGGTTGATCCCGACTTCGAGCCGCTTAAAGAGATAAATCGCGATGATGCCTTGGGTCGTGAGGAACAGGCGGTGGCGGTGCCCGCTGTTAAAGCCGTGAATGTCTGTCGGGAGCTAGGCCCCTTTGAGCAAGAAAACCTTGCTCAGAAAGTGCTTGACTTACTAAAGCAACAGGCCGTAGATCGAGCGGTGCTGCTGCGTCGGAAGGTGTCTGAAAAGAAAGTATACTGGTTGTCTTTGCCGCAGGCTGAAGGCGCGGATCGGCGAGCTCACATAAAAAAGATTGAGAAAATGGGGCTGCGTGTGCAAGATATGGCGGATGGTCGTCTGCAGGGTAAGGTGGCAGCGGGGCCGTTTTCCAGTCACGAGGTCGCAGAGGGTTATCTTTTTCGATTGTTGGCTGCTGATGTGCGAGTTGCCATTGAACCGGTTGTTGACGTTGTATTTCAGTATTGGGTGCAGGTTGAATGGATGTATGAGCCGGGGTTTGTGTCTCCCGCAGCAATTTTGCATCAGTTTTTACTACCGCTTAAGTCAAGCATTGGAAAAGAGTTAAAACAAAATGCGTGTTCATGATTGCACTTCTGTTCAAGTTTGCGTAGAATCCGCTGCCTGATTTGCAGAGGTTGAGGTGCTGGCGTAGCTCAGTTGGTAGAGCAGCTGACTTGTAATCAGCCGGTCGGGGGTTCGACTCCTCTCGCCAGCTCCAGTTTTGAGAAGACTTTGCAAAGCTTTTAGCTTTTGAGTAGCTAAGTAATATTAAGAGATAAGAGACAAGCGAAGGAAGAGAGAAAAGATAAACGGTGTCATGGGTTGCTGTGGCGCATGCGGAGGGGTTCCCGAGCGGTCAAAGGGATCAGACTGTAAATCTGACGGCTAAGCCTTCGCAGGTTCGAATCCTGCCCCCTCCACCATAACTTTTGCTTAGCTCTCTCGTATAGAATTTGTGAAGTCAGGAACTGGTTGGCGTTTGTAAGTGCGGTGCTTGAGTACAAATATGTGCGGATAGGACTACGGTTGTTTGCAAGTGATATGGTTGTTCTCGGATTGCTTGTTCGAGAGTATTGTGCGGGTATAGTTCAGTGGTAGAACCTCAGCCTTCCAAGCTGATGATGCGGGTTCGATTCCCGCTACCCGCTCCAAGATTAATTGTATCAAGAATAAATTGTATACAGTTGCCAGATGCGTCAAGCTACTTAGCCAGAAGTTTTGCTCATATAGCTCAGGCGGTAGAGCACTTCCTTGGTAAGGAAGAGGTCACCGGTTCGATTCCGGTTATGAGCTCCACGTCTTTATCAATTGAATTTATTAATAACACGTAAAACGTAATATTTGGCTATCTGCTTAAGTGTCGTTTTACTTGATGTAGTACGAGTTTTTAGGCAGCAGTGTTAACGCAGTAAGTCAGTAGGTGGTGTGTCGATCTCGCTTGACTTGGCAGAGCCAGGTGGTGTGAAACTGGCTAATTTCGCTTCAAGCTTAAGTAAAAAGCGCTTCTCTGATGGTTCGGAAGCAAGAGACTAGAGGTTGTTATCATGGCAAAAGAGAAATTTGAACGTAAGAAGCCGCACGTAAACGTGGGTACGATTGGTCATGTGGACCACGGAAAGACGACATTGACCGCTGCTCTG
>JARRRL010000044.1:0-12130 GCA_037380725.1 Gammaproteobacteria bacterium
CGCGGTTTAAAGTACTCATTACTGATTGGCGTGTTTTTTTGGTCATCACATGTGTTGGCATTTGTAGCCAAACAAGTAATTCAAAACGCCGTAGGGTTTGTCGCAATGGAAAGTTTTTATTTGGTATTGCAGTTTGGAATTTATGGCGTTCTCATTGGTAACATTTACAGCAGGTGGCCAAGCAAAATTGCATAACAATGCCAGCCAGCGAATCGAGGCAAAGGCCCCTCTGCCAATATTGCCACGCAACCAACGATCCGATCAATAAGCAATCAACCCATTGGGTTTTAAGTATTCTTACATCCTGAGTTATAAAAAAATATGAGTTTGAACTGATCATTTAAGAAAATTTGTTGTTTTTGAATGGGACCTAATTATGTCGACATCCGTCTAAATAGGTAGGAAGATAGCCAGAAACAGTGGGCTTCGTGTTTATAGACCCCAACAAGCCCAACGTCTTGCAGAAGAGCGTCGAGCAGCGCACAGCCACACCTTAATTAAACACATAATACCTGAGTGCTTGTAGAGAACCTCCCTAAGCAAGAATGGAGCCCGGAACAGATGTTTGCCCTTCCCGCGTACTGGAGAGTACCGCTCGGGCAAATCTTTTGCCGGTTCTCGCCTCTATAGGGTACGATAAAAATAGGGTACGATAAAAATTGCCACCACCACGGTTTACAGAATCAATTATTTAACATGGATTATATTTACTTAGCCAGTTGGGATGATTTTTAACGATCAATCCCCTAAATACGAATACCCTATAAATCAAGAACAAGAAGCGGTGTTCTCTTCCGGATGCCGCAGGGCCTTTGGTAAGGAAAACACCACATTTTCCTCACTTCCGGACAACTCAATTGCATCCAGGCCCCCCATTAGCCTTAAACGATCAACGACGGCTTGCACTAATGCCTCAGGCGCTGAGGCCCCCGCTGTCACACCCACCGTTTCAACACCCTGCACCCAGTCTGCTTGAATTTCACATGCGCCATCGATGAGAAATGAACGCGCGCCACACCGTTCTGCCAACTCACGCAAACGATTCGAATTCGAGCTGTTTGGCGAGCCCACCACCAAAACCAAATCCGACTCCAGCGCCAATTGCTTAACGGCATCCTGTCGATTCTGTGTGGCGTAACAAATATCATCTTTGCGTGGCCCTTGGATCAACGGGAAACGTGCCTTAAGTGCAAGGATAATCGATTGCGTGTCGTCTACCGACAAGGTGGTTTGCGTCACATACGCCAACGATGATGGGTTTTTGACGCGCAGTGTCGCCACATCGGCTTCGGTCTCAATCAAATAAATCTGACCATCATCCGATCCCGCATCCGTTAAATATTGCCCCATCGTGCCTTCTACTTCGGGGTGCGCCGCATGACCAATTAAAACAACCTCTTGGTTTTTACGACCGAAACCCGCCACTTCCACGTGCACCTTGGTCACCAAGGGACAAGTCGCATCAAAAACGCGCAAATTCCGCCGACTCGCTTCCTCTTGTACCGCGCGTGACACCCCGTGCGCACTGAAAATAACGGTGGCGCCGGCTGGCACTTCATCCAGTTCATCAACAAAAACAGCGCCTTTGGATTTTAAATTGTTCACCACCGTTCGATTGTGCACAACTTCATGCCGAACAAAAATGGGCGGGCCAAACACCAACAGCGCCCGCTTCACAATTTCGATCGCCCGATCAACCCCAGCACAAAACCCACGTGGATTGGCTAATTTAATGCGCATGCTTGACCTCAATCGCGTGAGCGGGTGCGTTTACGGCTATAATTTCCACTTCAAACAGCAAAGTCCGCCCCGCTAAAGGGTGGTTAAAATCCACCACCACCAAACCATCCATGACACGTCGAACCACACCGGGTAAGGCGTAATCACCCGGCCCTTCAAAGTGGAGCATCAGCCCCGGCTCTAATGGCACATCGAGATTAAACTGTTCCTGCGGAATCTGCTGGAGGTTTTTTTCGTTATAAACTCCAAACCCTCTCTCCGGTGGCACCACAAACGATCGCTGCTCACCCGGACGCAAGCCCAGCAATAAGCGTTCAATCCCCGGTGGCAACGTTTCATCGCCCATCACAAACGTGCCCGGCTCGCGTTCCCGCGTTGAATCCACCACATGACCCGCTTCCAAAGACAACGAAAAGTGCAGCGTTACCTCGCTATCGGCCTGTATCACCTGTCCTGGACTTGTCTCCATCGACACGGCGTCAAGGTCCATTTGGTGTGTATCAGACATATCTCGTCGCCCCTTACCACCCGACTTTCTGTATTGGATCACTTTATAAAAATAATTTATAAGAACAATTTATGGGAACACGTTATCGATATCCGCTTGACTCTCAACCCGTCTTTTTAGCGAATAACAGATCAATTAAGAGTATGCCCGCACCAAGCGTAATGGCCGAATCCGCTACATTAAAGGCGGGAAAGTGATAATTGGACCAGAAAAAATCCAAAAAATCGACGACCTCTCCCCACATGATCCGATCATATAGGTTCCCCAAAGCTCCACCTAAAATCAAGGCAATCGCAATCGACACCCACCGTTCGCTGCGTCGCAGCGTATACAGCCACACCGCAAGCGCCAGACTGGCAAATGCAGAAAACCCGACCAGAAACCAGCGCTGGGTACCGCCCATATCCGCCAGGAAGCTCCACGCCGCCCCAGGATTGTAAACCAAAGTCAGATTAAAAAATGATGTCCACGATCGCACTTCACCCACATACAACTGACCCACCACCCAATATTTGCTCGCCTGGTCCAGCACGAACACCAGGAGCGTCACCCACGTCCACGACAGCCCACTCGAGCATAATTTTCGACTACACGAGGTACTTTCTGGCGGGTTCACACGCTTCGAATCCGCCGCACATTGATCAGACATACCGTCGTTCTTCTCCTGTATCCGCCACATTTTTCTCACAGCGCGCGCACAGCGTCGGATGCGCCGATGACTGACCCACCGAAGCCCGGTGATGCCAGCATCGCTCACATTTTTTGTGATTGACTTTCGAAACCTGAATGCTGAAACCCTCCGCATCCGAAGATTTTTCACCACGCGCTGAGGTACCTACCTCTACGGCTGAGACCATCAACAAAAAGCGCAATTCATCACCCATTCGATTCAGCGCTTCCCCAAACTCCTTCGAGCCAGTAATGGTTACTTTTGCTTCCAAACTGCCCCCAATATCACCAGCCTGACGCACCTTTTCAATCTCTTTGTTCACCGCACTGCGCACAGCGATCAATTGCTGCCAATACTCAGCGTCAAAGTCGCTACTCAAGTCCAAGGTTTCCAACGGCTCATACCACGTCGTAAAAAACACCGATTCCCCATTCGCGCCTGGCACATGCTCCCAAATTTCTTCAGCGGTAAAACTCAGAATGGGGGCTATCCACCGCACCATCGCATGCAGCACATGGAACAAAGCGCTTTGTGCTGAACGCCGCGCGACATGGCCTGCGGGTAAGGTGTACTGGCGATCTTTGATGATGTCCAAGTAAAAACCACCCAACTCCACAGAACAAAACCGATGCACACGCTGGTATACCGTCAAAAAATCAAATCGTTCGTACGCCGCTTTAATCTCTTCTTGTAAGTTGCGCGCTAAACACAATAACCACACATCCAAAGCCACCATGTCCGCCGAATCAATCAAGTGCTGTTCAGGATCAAAATCGTGCAGGTTCGCCAGCAAAAAACGAGACGTATTCCGAATGCGACGATAATAATCGGTAATCTGCTTCAATATTTCATGAGAAACGGTGACTTCCGCTGAACAATCCGTAGCGCTGACCCACAGGCGCAGCACATCAGCCCCCAGATCATTCACTATTTTTTGTGGGGAAATCACATTTCCTAAGGATTTGGACATTTTTCGGCCTTGCGCATCAACCGTAAAACCGTTGGTGAATACCGCTTTATACGGTGCTTGGCCATACATGCCGATGCTGGTCTTCAGGCTGGACTGAAACCAACCTCGATGTTGGTCCGAACCCTCCAAATACAAATCCGCCGGAAACGCTAATTCATCTCGACGACGCAACACCGAAAAGTGCGTCACCCCTGAATCAAACCACACATCCAGGGTATCAGTAACCGGTCGATAGCTGTCCGCATCCTCGCCCAATAACGTCGCATAATCCAGGTCATACCACGCATCAATGCCGTCTTTTTCAACCAATTGCGCTACTTCCTCGATGAGGGCAGCCGTGTCTGGGTGCAAGGTTTCCGTTTCGCGGTGCACAAAAAAAGGCAGCGGAACCCCCCACGTGCGTTGCCGAGAAATACACCAGTCCGGACTCAAATCCAACATCGACGACATCCGCTCCAGACCCGCACTGGGATACCAACTCACGTTTTTAATAGCCGTTTTGGCCTGTTTCAATAAATCATTTTTAGTCATGCTCACAAACCACTGAGGCGTGGCGCGGAAGATCAACGGCGTTTTAGTACGCCAACAGTGAGGATAGCTGTGCTCAATTTCCCGCTCCGCCAACAATCGACCCCGTTCGCGCAACAACGCAATAATTTTCGGATCGACTTTGTAAACGTGCTCCCCCGCGAATTGTTCCGTCTGCGCACGATACACACCATGATCATCAATCAGATTAATCGTCTCGATGCCATACCGTCTCGCCACATAGAAATCATCCACACCGTGATCGGGCGCCGTATGCACACACCCCGTACCCGCTTCCACGGTCACGTGTTGGCCTAATAAAATAGGCACTTGGCGACCCTCATAAAAAGGATGCTGTAAGCGCAGCCCCTCAAGCGCCTGCCCCAACACAACGCCAAGCACCTCAGCGTCTTCAATACCCCACCGTTCCAACGCGGTTTTCGCCAAACCCTGCGCCAGCACAAACCGACACAGCGCGCCGTTCGACACACCTTGTATCAGTACGTATTCCAATTCCGGATGCACACACACCGCCAAACTCGCTGGCAAAGTCCAAGGCGTCGTGGTCCAGATCGCCACGCTCACCGGACCTTCACCGCCTGACGCGCCCAGCTGAAACGCCTGACACAGCGCACTTTCATCAAGCACCGGATACGCGACATCAATCGAAAACGATTTTTTAGGGTGGTATTCCACCTCCGCTTCCGCCAAAGCCGAAGCCCCCACCACGCTCCAATAGACGGGTTTCACGCCTTTCTCAATGTGACCCGCTTTCAGCAAAGCGCCCACAGCACGCATGGTATCGGCTTCAACACATGGGTCCGTGGTCAAATATGGGTTATCCCAATCACCCAGAATGCCCAAGCGCTGAAAATCTGTCTTCTGCAAATCCACTTGACTGGCAGCGTACTCGCGACACTTCTGACGAAACACTTTGTGAGTGACTTTATCCCCGGCCTTTCCCACTTTGCCTTCGACTTTGTGTTCAATGGGCAAGCCATGACAGTCCCAACCCGGCACGAACGGCGCGTCATAACCCGCCAACAAGCGCGACTTCACCACCATATCTTTGAGTACTTTATTCAGCGCATGGCCGATGTGAATTTCACCATTCGCGTACGGGGGGCCATCATGCAAAATAAACGTCGGTCGTCCCACACAATGCGCACGAATTTTCTGATACAAACCCTGCTCTCGCCAGCGCTTCAACCGTTCTGGCTCACGCTGAGCCAAATTCGCCTTCATGGCAAAACCAGTCTTCGGCAAGTTCAAGGTGTCTTTATAATTCGTCATCATTCATCACCATTCAGCATCAATAGGTACTAAAAAACGCTTCCGCCTGATCCACATCATCTGCAATGGCGGACTGTAACGCCTCGATCGATTCAAACCGTGTTTCGTCTCGCAATTTCCGCAAAAACCGCACCGTCAAACGTTGTCCATATAGATCCCCTGAAAAACGCATGACGTGCACCTCATGTCGGGGCACCAGTCGACCAAACGTGGGTCGAACACCAAGATTCGCCACCGCAGGCAACCAGTCCAAACGCCCCGGCACCGCCACACGCACCGCGTAAACACCACGCAAAGGCAACTGCGGACGTGACACTTTTAGGTTGGCGGTGGGATACCCCAGAGTTCGCCCTATTCCGTCACCGTAAACCACTTTACCTGATACCTCAAAAGGTCGCCCCAACAAGCCCTCAACTTGAGCAAAATCACCATCCGCCAAAGCCGCCCGTACACGCGTTGAACTCACGCGATCAGCATCCCAGCGACACGTCTCAGCCTGATCAACAGACAAATTGGACTGACCACCGAATGTGCGCAATTCCTTGAGTCCACCGCAACGATCACAGCCAAAACGAAAATCATCCCCTACCACCAATCGTTTCACAGCACAACGCTCAACCAAAATACGGCGAACGAACGTTTCGGGCGTCTGTTGACTCAAGGCGTCATCAAAGTGGAGGCAAAACACCGTATCAATGCCCAGTCCAAACAGCGCTTCGGTTTTTTCACGCCAACTCATCAAGCGTGCCGGAGCGCGCATCGGAGCCAGATGTTCTAAGGGTTGCGGCTCAAACACAATGACCGCCGACGTCAAACCCTCCGCTGCTGCGGTACGCGTCACGCGTTCAATCAAAGCACGATGACCACGATGCACGCCATCAAAATTACCAATCGTACACACCACAGGGCCAGCGCCCACAGGCGTCACTGTGTTCGCTTTCAGTCGAAAAAACTTCATCGCGCTCTTTTCCTCTCCGGCGCCACTGCCAGCACCACATCACAAGCCACGTTACTTCGTTTGTACTATTCGTTTGTACTGTTCATTTGTACTAATATTAAGACACCGTTACAAACGCACCGTTACTGAACAAACTCAATCAGTGCAAACGTTGTCAGTGCAAACGTTGTCAGTGCAGACGTTGTCATACGCTCCGTTTTACTTTGGGCTCCGCCAACAGGGCAAGCAGTATACCCCATTCACCGTTCATAGCGGGTCACCGCTCGATTCATGCGCGCATTCGCCGTGCATTTTCACTGCTGTAGTCGGTGTTAACACGTGCGGTCGCACTCCCAGCGCATACAGGGTCGCTAAATAGGCCGACAAACCCAACAGCATTAATCCGGACAAAGTAGCCACGCGCAGCCATAACGACGTGGTAAACCAAAACGTATCGCTGGGCGTCACCCACACCAACACACTCGACATCAAAATGGTGGCCAACACGACGCACCACGCAAAGCGCCCATCACCAGGCTCACATCGATAGATACCGGCTTGTCGCAAGGCCCGATACAGCATCGATGCGTTCAACAACGCGGCCAGCGACGTCGCCAAGGCCAAACCCATGTGCGCAAAAGGCTGTATCAACGCCACATTCAACACCATGTTTATCGACATGGCGATCACAGCGATCTTGACTGGGGTTTTGGTATCTTGGCGAGCAAAAAAACCAGGCGCTAATACTTTTATTAGCATAAATGCCACAATGCCAATACTGTACGCTCGCAAGGCCAGCATGGACTGCAAGGTATCCGCAGCAGAAAAAGCTCGGTATTGAAATAACGTAGCCAGAATGGGCACCGCCAACACGCACAAAGCCATCGAAGCGGGCACTCCCACCATCAATACCAATCGCAAGCCCCACGACAAAGTCCGCGCGTACGCATCGGGATCTTGTCCGGCGTGCTCTTGACTCAATCGCGGTAAAATCACCGTGGCAATCGCGATGCCAAACACACCCAAGGGCAACTCCATCAAACGATCGGCGTAGTATAACCACGACACACTGCCACTTGCCAAAAACGATGCCAACACCGTGTCCAGCAACAGATTAATCTGACTCACCGACACCCCAAACAAGGCGGGCACCATCAACGCGCCAATGCGGCGCACTCCTTCATGACGCCAATTCAATCGCGGCCACACCAACACCTTGCGCCGCCTCAAAGACGGCAATTGCATCGCCCACTGCAAGATACCTGCAATCAATACGCCCCAGCCCAAAGTACGAATTGGCTCTGCAAAATCCGGCGCCACGATTGCGCAAGAAATGAGCACCAGATTGAGCACAATGGGTGCTGCGGCTGGTGTAGCAAAATGGCCATACGCATTGAGCACTGAAGCCGACAACGCCACAAGCGCAATGAAAAAAATGTACGGAAACGTCAGACGCAACAATCCCGCGGCCAAGGCCATCTTTTCTGGTTCTTGACTGAAACCCGGCGCAAACACCCACACCAGAAGGGGTGAACCCAGCACACACAGCACAGTCAGAAACCCCAACAGCACGCACAGCAAGCCACTCGTGTTCGCAATCAATTCACGCACGTCTTCAGGATTCGCGCGTTCTCGGTATTCAGCCAACACCGGCACAAATGCTTGAGAAAACGCCCCTTCTGCAAACAAGCGTCGCAAAAAATTGGGAATTTTAAAAGCCACAAAAAAGGCATCGGAAGCGACGCCCGCCCCAAAAAATTGGGCCAACACCACATCGCGGCAGAGGCCCAGCACCCGTGAAGCCAGGGTCAACACACTGACAACACCCGTTGAACGCAGTAAACTCGGGCGCGGTGCCGTCGTTTTTGTCTGGGGCTCAGTAATCAATGAGTCCGTTGATGGCGAGGCAGATTGAGTTGAGTGAGAGGACGATTGGGATGGGGTTTGAGATGGAGCTTCAGGTGGGATGCTACGGGTCACAGTCCTTTCCTTTTCATACATACGCCTCATCACGGGCACGGGCGCGCATTATACGACAGCAAACAACAAGTCCACAGATCCATGTTCCGATCACGCCCCATCAAGGCCCGTCACCACGCTCTGACGAACAGGATGCAGACACCCCTTGACCTATACAGCCTACAACAGGATAATACGCCGTCCTATATAACTAATCAGATATAGTTGAGATAGATATAGTTGAATTAGTCTGATCCATCGAAGACAATGTTCCGAAGACACATGTTCCGAAGACAAAGCCTAACACGGATTGCCCTTGTGCTATCCCTATACAGCTAGCAATCATTGGAGAGTAAATAACGTGGCGAATACACCACAAGCGCGTAAGCGCGTCCGTCAAAACACCAAGAACCGACACCACAACAACGCGCTTCGTTCACGGGTTCGAACCTATATCAAAGCTGTGCAAGCCGCCATCGCTAGTGGTGACAAAACCTCAGCACAAACGGCGTTCAAACGTGCAGAGCCGATCATCGATAACTCAGCCGACAAAGGCATCATCCATAAGAACAAAGCAGCTCGACACAAAAGTCGTCTGAGTGCTCAAATTAAAGCACTGGAAACGGCATCCGCTTAAAATTCATAGATTTAAGCGTTATCGATGCGACGTGTGTTGGATTTGTTATAAATTTTGCCTGCGCTTATTTGCCTCCTGAGCCTTGTCCCTTTTGGGGAACAGGCTCATCTCTTATGTGCACAGGTAACCTTTTTTGCTGCACTCATAGCTGTGCGTCGACGCGGGTACGCAGATGCGCCGCAAACGCCCGTTGCACATCGGTATCATCCAGCAAGAGAAAACATGATACCCAGACGATTTCACCCACCTGCGCTCACACTTCTTCATTGATGCGGGGTAAAAATTCTACGGCTGATCCAGATAAAGTCGACAGTTCTTGATTAGCACGGTACAAATTGACCGCTTTGCGGCTTTGATAGTCTCCGTGTTGCCACGGAACTTCTCGAACGGTATAAGTCCGATTGGCCACGTGATCACGTCGATGATCCGATGAAGACGCCGCGTCTCGACCGTCTTCAGGACGATGACGGCCCGAAGAGAAAGAAGAAGAATAAGAAGATGAAGACGATGTTGCGGCGCTGCTTGCAGGAATGGCAGGCTGGGGCGGCGGCGTCAACTCCGCTGTCAACGCAGAAGGTAAACGGTGAATACCCGCTCCCAATGCGCTCCATTCGCTACCCACACCTCCAATCGCTGCCATAAAATGTCACCAAACACGCACTGAAAACAGGCATTAAACACCGCAATCGCAGCACACAGCGATTTGAAAACGATCCACTCTTAATTATCTACTCTTAATTATAGTGCCGTTCCATTCGGTGCTAACTTTTCGATTCCCTTTAGCGACATCGTATAGCGACATCGTATAGCGACATCGTAATCCTACATCACCCAGTGTTTAACAAAACGACGACGACAACCACTGCGCTTTAGCATCCAGAACGTAATCAAAACGCAAATAGATGTAAGCGCAAAACAATGTCACTCAACACACCAAACAAAACCCATACAACCAATGACTGCACCATTAAAACGACACAAGCCATAACTATACAAGCCATAACTACACAAGCAACAGCACGGTTCCTAACAACAAGCGATACAGCACAAACGGCATCATACCCATACGTTCAATCGACGCCAAAAAGAGTCGAATACAAAAATAAGCACTGATTCCAGATAAAACGACGCCCCAGGCAAACACAGACCACTCCATCGCATCAGGCGTACTCGACACTTTTAACATCTGAAACAGCCCAGCTCCCGCAATGATCGGAATGGACAACAAAAATGAAAAACGCGCCGCCTCAACACGACCAAGGCCCAGCAATAATGCCGCCGTCATGGTCACGCCACTGCGACTGGTCCCCGGAATTAACGCCGTAGCCTGAGCAAGTCCGATGAGAAAGGCACAAGGTAAGGTCACCCCACTATTACTTTGCAACTGATTCATTCGGGGCCAGCGATCGGCGACACCCAGCAACACACCAAAAATAATCGTCGCCAACGCAATGACGAATTGACTGCGCAAATGGGTTTCAATCCAATTATCCGCCAAAAAACCAACCACAACAGCCGGTATCGATCCCACACATAATGCCAACACCATGTTGACATTGCTATTCATTCGACGCTCAAAAACCGCCGTCACACACCCTCTGCCCAATACCCACAAATCACGCCTAAAATAACCAATCACCGCCAGCAAGGTTCCCACATGAACCGCAACATCAAATGCCAATCCTTGATCTGGCCACCCCAACAATTGAGAAGGCAAAATCAAATGTGCTGAACTTGAAATGGGTAAAAACTCAGTCAACCCTTGAATCAAAGCCAACACAACCACCTGTATCGTATCCACACGCTCCCCTTATTTTTATCTTCACCTCATCATGGCTACTCGCAGCACCCAAGGCAAACGCCATCGAGATCACAATCATGAAATTGGTCTCGTCTCCGTATTCATCCGTTTTGGCGGCACCGCGACCGCGTGCCGCAGATACACCAACTCCAAAGACGCCGGGTCCGTAACTTTTGCGAGCTGTGGCTGTGTCAGCGCCACACCCAGCACACTCAGCGCATTCAGAGACGACGATCGAAACCGTGTGGAGATGCCCCACGCGTGGCCCAATTGACCCAAAACATCACGCTCAGCGCCCAAAAATCCCGATCCAGTGAGAATGAGTGATGATACCGTTTGATTGGCATGTTGATCAGCATGGAATTCGACAAGCGGTTTATCCAATAACGCGTCTGGACGCATCACCGCTTCAGGCATCTGGGGTAACAGTGTTACACGCCCCAAATCCAGCTCAACAGCGGGAGACAAAGTATATAAACCGCAATACAATTCGCCCATCCGAGCGTCCAACGCCACCAACACCGATTGCGCTTGTTGCACCGCTTGATGAACGCCCGTCGCTGTAGGCGTATTGAGCACGGAATCCATACTCAATACGGAAAATGCCGATGCGGCCAAGGTAGAAACCGCCACCACTGGCACCCCCCACCCATAGGCCAAACCTTGTGCTAAAGCCACTGAAATACGCAAACCCGTAAACGCACCCGGACCAATCGAAACCGCCAGACCGGCCAACACAGCTGGATCAATGCCAGCCCAGTGCAACACCCCTTCCACCATCTGTGGGAGCATTTCAGCATGCCCTCGAGCCATGACTTGGTAACCCCTCTTTTTGTCGTGTGAAATTTATTCACATCATAAAAAGCGGCATTATACCGATACTGCACGACACACGCAGCAGCAAAACCCATCTGAATCTGACATGGCGCTTCACAAGGACTCAGACCTAACAAGCACCACAACGGAGCTCACCCAATCACCGTTCCAGCAGCTTTCATTTCTCTCTCCTCTCCCTACTTCTATAGTTCTTCCCCTCCCCTGTTGCTGCTCTCTCTCTCTCCCTTGGTCTTCGTCTCCCATTGCTGCA
>JARRRL010000045.1:0-32568 GCA_037380725.1 Gammaproteobacteria bacterium
AAAAAAGGGCGTGTGATTGATTCGCATCGGCACTTGGAGTTGAAAAGCCCGCACCCATCCCCGTTATCGGCGCATCGAGGTTTTCTGGGTAATCGGCATTTCAGTCAAGCGAATCATTATTTGACGTCTCGCGGTCTCCCGCCGATTGATTGGACCTTGCCCTCGGTGGCATAAACTCAAAACCAATCCGAGCGGTGGTGTCAACGGAACAAGCTGGCGGTGCTTTCGAATTCGGTTCTCAGATCGTCCAAGATGGGGGCGTGGTGTGTGTCGGGTTCGGGGGTGATGCCTGCACGTTGGAATGCCGAAATATGATCCCAAGTGGGGACGGCATGGTTTGAGTGACCCGTTATGGTGTGATCGTACAAATGCGCAATCATGATGATATCGCTGCAGTCCAAATGACCGTTGTGATGGCGTTGAAAATTTAGATACTCTTTGGGAACGATATGCAAAGAAGTGGGAAAATTCCACGTTTTGAGAATGTGTTGTCCGAGATGTGGATGGAGATCGGTGATGAGGTTTTCGAAGTCGGCTTCATGGGGCAGTGCGCTGAGGTTTTCTTCAAGCACGGATAGGATCGGCAAAACACCAATCTGATGTACGAGTCCAGCCAAGGCCACTTCGTCAGGAGGTAATGTACTGAAGTGCTTGGCAATAATGGTTGCGTGTCCCGCGATGCGCGTGCTAGTGCGCCATACTTCTCTGAGTTTCCGTTCTACGAGCTGGCTGCGGCTGCGAAACATCTGTTCCATGGCCAGTCCAGTGATTAGGTTTCGGGCGAAGTGCAAACCTAAGCGTGTTAGAGCTGCAGTGATGTTGTTCACGGGGTTGCTGGCACGGATGACGAAAGGACTGTTGGCAACTTTGATCAGTCGGGCGCAAATCGCGGTGTCACAGTGTATAACTTTGATTAAATCCGACAGAGAGGTGTCGGGTTTTTCAGCTACTTCACGTGCTCGTATGGCAATTTCGGGCAGTGTGGGCAAAACGAGTTGGTCTTCGGAAATGAGGCTTTCGATGCTGCTCATAAAGAGCATGTTTAACTGCGCCATACCGTCTCGCCTGCGAATAAAGGTGTCTGTGAGCGGAGCGCCTGCGGTGTGCGCTACAGAGCTACAAAGCTATACCTTAAGAAAATATCCATATTTTGGTGGTGATTAGCCACAAAGTCTGCCGCATCTGTTTTCAGTTTAGTTGAAGCTATAGAGTCGGTATGAATTGGAATGAAAAGGGTAAGAGGCCTTAGGGTTGAGCGAGAGTGGGCAATGTGATGTCTAGGTGTGCGGGTGTTTTGATTTTACCGGCAAAGGGGGTGATGGCGCCCACTGTCAGTGATGGCGACGTGATTTCGGCTAATCGCACGACGGCTAATGCGCTGCTCTGTTCGCGTTGCGCCTGAACGACCTGGATGATCGTGGCGATTGGTGTGGTCGTTTCCATCGTTTTAAACAGTTGATCTCCGGGTGATAAGGGGGGGCAATTCTCTGGGAGTCTGAGTGTGGTGAGGCGTTGTTTCGGGCTGCTTTTGTAATGGAGCCGAGCGATAATTTCTTGCCCCAAATAACACCCTTTTGAAAATGAAATACCACCATTTTGATCCATATTCAGCTCGATGGGAATAAAGGACTCACAGGTGGACTGCGTGATGAAACCGAGCTCAGCGTCAATGAGACGGCGGTCCCACTCTTGCGCCCATTCTTGAGCATGGAAGTCGGGATCATCGCTGGTATTGTTGCAGGGTTCGGCTGTTGTCAGCAGTGCAACGCAGATGGCATTTTCACTGAAGCGAATAGCAAAACCACGCTCACAAGCGCTCACGCTGAACCGGGCGGGTTTGGGGGCCTTGAGGCCTAAGGTTTGCCAGGGCGCGTCCCATTGATCAGGGCAGATTCCCAAAAGTCTAAAAGACGCTGTTTGAATTCTAATTTGATTGAATATGCCGTATTTTTGTAAAGAAGAGGTCAGGATTGGGCCAGTGGATTGTGGGGCGAGCAAAAAGGTTTTTTCCGACCAACGTAGTACTACGAAGTTGGCGAGGGCGCGACCTTTCACGTTGCAATGCGCTGCCCATATGGCTGTCGTGGAATCCAATAGGCTTATATCATTCGTGATCTGACCTTGTAAAAACCCAGCGACATCGTTTCCGCTGACTTCGAGTACGGACCAATGTTTGATAGTGTGTGCAGCGAGATGTGTAGAGGGAGTGGGGGCGATCATAGCGGGCCTCCGTGTGTGGCTGGGTGATGCGTATCATAGCGTAAAATGCGTCAGTTGGCAGAGCTGAGTTTGGGCGATTGCTCCCGCTTGTTTTGTGGACAATGTTTTGTGGCCAGTATTAAGGGGAATGTGGTGTCTGAGTATAGTGAGCCAGAGCAGGGTGAGTTGGCGTGTGGTGCCCATATGGATCACAAGGTCGATGCGGATGAGCGTATTGAACAAATGGTGCGTCAAATGCGGTGGCGCTGTCGACGAGGTATTTTGGAGGTCGAATTGATCCTCCAACCGTACTTTGAGCGTCACGCACGGACTGTGGTGACTGAGCGCAAAGTGATTATGGATGAGTTGCTGTCGTGTGCAGATACGGACCTAATGATGTGGTTTATTCAAGGCGCTCAACCAGAAAATAGGGCGTTAGCGAATTTTGTGCAAGAGATCTTAACTGAACACCGTGCTTGATGTGATGCTGATGCCGAGCCGTTGGGCTGTGAAGGCGATGTTTTGGGTGCACGCGGTGGTGATCGTTGTGGTGATGGCAGTGGGTGTGCCGAATCGGGTGATGCTTGGTTTGATCGCCGCTACGCTGTGTCATGGCATTTTGGTGTTGTTTCAGTGGCGACAGTCTTCGGGGCCCTTTTCCGTGATGGCATTGCATTGTTCGGCGGATTTTGAATGGGATCTGTGTTGTCTCCATGGTGATCCAGAGCGTGTGGAGCTCGTCTCATACCAGCCTACAATGATTGGATTGGTCCTGAGTTGGCGTGTCCTGAATGGTGGGGCGAAGGCGAAACGTCGCTGGATTCGGCACACGGTATTTAAGGACCAGCTTGAAGAGGCGGATTATCGCTGGTTAAAAGTCTTGTTGGCGCGTGCCGTTCGGCGATCTGATGATCGAGGTGCTGTGAAGGCTTCGCAATCGGGACGGTAGCCCCTGATCGCTGACCTTACGCGGATGATCATACACCTTAGCCACGCCAGTGTGCGGCGTTAAAGGGTTTGAGCAGAGTATTTTTTGATGAAGGTGCTCGATCGGGGTAGTCTAGGGTGAAATGCAAACCGCGACTTTCACGACGTTGCAATGAGCAACTAATGATCAAATCAGCAACCACTGCCAAATTGCGTAACTCCAGCAAATCGCTAGATATCTTGTAATTGGCGTAATAGTCATGGATTTCGCGATGCAGTAGATCCACTCGGTGTTTGGCGCGTTGTAATCGTTTATTGGTTCGGACGATGCCGACGTAATCCCACATAAAACGCCTGAGTTCAGCCCAGTTGTGTGTAATGACGACGTCTTCATCGGAATTCGTCACTTGGCTTTCGTCCCAGTCTGGTAGGGGGGGCGACTCAGGGATGTGTGGCGCAAGTGTGGTGATGTCCTTCGCGGCGGCGAAAGCGAACACCAGACACTCAAGCAGCGAGTTACTGGCCATGCGATTGGCACCGTGCAGCCCCGTGTAGGCGGTCTCTCCGATGGCGTAGAGGCCTTGTAAATCCGTTCGACCGCGTGTGTCAACTCGAACGCCGCCGCAGGTGTAGTGTGCGGCGGGCACTACCGGGATGGGTTGCGTCGCAATATCAATACCTAAGTTCTGCATTTTATCGTAAATAGTGGGGAAGTGATTTTGCAGAAATGGGCGATCTTTGTGTGAAATGTCTAAATAAACGTAATCAATGCCCAAGCGTTTCATTTCGTGATCGATGGCGCGAGCCACAATATCGCGCGGAGCCAATTCGGCACGTGCGTCGAAGCGTGGCATAAAAGGTTCACCCGTTGGGAGGCGTAGAATCCCGCCTTCGCCACGTAAAGCTTCGGTGATGAGAAAGGTTTGGTTCTGGGTGTTGGCGGCTTGCGGGTGGTAAAGGCAAGTGGGATGGAATTGGTTAAATTCCATATTTGCTACCGAGCAGCCTGCACGCCAGGCCATCGCGATACCATCTCCGGTTGCGATGTGTGGGTTGCTGGTATAGAGATACGCTTTGGATGCGCCGCCTGTGGCTAGGACGGTGGCGCGTGCGGCAATGGTCACCACGCGGTTGGTGTGTCGATGCAGGACATAGGCACCGAGGCAGCGTTGCTCTGGCAATCCGAGGCGGGAAGATGTGATTAAATCAACCGCAAGATAGTCTTCCAGTAAGGTGATGTTATCAGCGGTTTTTACCTGATGAATGAGGGCATTGGAAATGGCTGAGCCGGTGGCGTCCGCCACGTGTAAGACACGTCGGTGGCTGTGGCCGCCCTCACGCGTCAGGTGAAACCGGGGAGAGGTGGTCTGTGCGCTGTTCTCGGGGGAAAACTCGACACCTTGCGCCACCAGCCAGTCGATGGCTTTCGGGCCGTGTTCAACGACAATACGGACAACGTGCTCGTCGCACAAGCCAGCACCTGCTGTCAGGGTGTCCGCGACGTGTGCTTCCAGCGAATCGTTTTGGTCGATGACAGCCGCTACGCCACCTTGTGCGTAGAAAGTGCTGGCTTCTGTGAGTGGTCCTTTGCTCAAGATTATGATGTTCAAATGAGATGGCAATTTTAGCGCCAGCGTCATGCCCGCCGCGCCGCAGCCAACGATTAAGACGTCTACGCGTTGGTCATGGATTTGTAGAGGAGTATGGGGGGTGTTTTCCATGTGAGGCGATTGTCCTGAGCAGGTTGGTTCTTGAAAATTGGTTGAAAATCGTCGCTTTGAGCCTAGATGATACAAGGTTGATCACCGTGTGGCTAATAGACCGTTTACGTTAATTTCCTGTATCGATACTACCTCGTGTTTACGATCTGTGTACAATGCTGGATTCGGTGCGTTTCCGGGGGTGCGTTTCCGGGCTGTTATGCGGTTGGCATTCAGTTTTTGGCAAATGCTTGAGAATACGTGGCGTTTGTTCGTGTGTTTCGCGATACTTTGTCAATCATATCTCCAAAAAAAGCGTGCTGTGTGATCTGAAAGACACGTTGACGCAAGGGGTCTACTGAGTCTTTTATTAACAACTTGTTTTATCTGTGTGTTTTTGAGTTTTGAAGTTGAATCTGGTGCTAAAATAGGCTCGGTTTGAGTGGAACTTCCTGCCCAGTGCCCTGTCCCACGTGACAGACAATCAGCAGAGAGGTTTTCAACGTGAAATCAGCTACGATAGTGAAAATTCAAGATTACAGGATGTTGGACCGGAAGGTGGGTGCGGCGTCTGATTCCCCCTTGGAGGGTGCAAAAGGCATGTCTGACCGTGATGTTGATCAGCTGCTGGTTGAACAGGCGCAACAGGGTAGTCGGCGAGCATTTGAAGTACTGATCACGAAGTATCAGCACCGTGTGGTGGGATTGGCGAGACGCTTCCTCCGAGACGATGAATTGGCGCAAGATGTCGCCCAAGATGTGTTCGTTAAAGTCTATCGCTCTTTGCCGCGTTTTCGTGGCGACAGCGCTTTTTATACCTGGGTGTACCGCATAACGGTTAATACCGCGAAGAATTATCTGACAGCGCAGAATCGACGCCCGCCTCAGCAAGATGTTGCGATTGAGGATGCTGAGCGCTATGTGGTTGCCGATGCGCTGCGTGAAATGGATTCCCCTGAAGAACAAATTTTTGCAGATCAGTTGGAAAAAGCGTTGAAGAATACTTTGGAAGAATTGCCTGAAGAACTGCGTGTGGCCATTACCTTGCGTGAGTTTGAAGGGATGAGTTATGAAGAAATTGCGCAGGTGATGGGTTGCCCAATTGGTACGGTGCGTTCGCGTATTTTCCGAGCGCGTGAAGCGTTGGACAAGTGCATTACGTCTTTACGGGGTACATCGAAAGCGAGCGCTACCTAGTCCAATATCCCAAAATTGCGTATCCCCGATCAGGCTTATTAAAACGCGTAGTGTGCGTATAACAGATTCTGGAGCAAAAAAGAGGTTTTTCATGAAACCGGAAGACAGAGCATTGCTTAATGCATTGTTGGACAGTGAAGCCAGCCCGGCTGAAGTGGAGGCGGCGCTTGCCCTGTTGGAACGTAGCCCTGAGTTGTTGGATTTTATAGGGCGCCAAGATTGGTTGCGAGCTCGCTGGCGTCAAGAATATGAAGGTCCACAGCTGGATCTGGTGCCGGGTATTTGGGCGCAGATTGATGCGAACCAATCTTTTGGTCCTCCAGGGGATGCGGTTGTAGATGAATTGGCTTTGCGACGTGAGGCCTTGGGTATGAAGGCGGGAGCAGCGACTTCGGCGGATGCGGATGCTTGTGATGATGCGGATGCTTGTGATAGTGGCGTGCCCGATGAGGATAAAAGCTTGTCTGTGGTGATGTCGCCTGAGCGCCTTCCTGCTGCTTCTGTTGCACCTACAGTCACTTCTATAGCGACCACTCCGGAACAGGCGGGAGCAGAGCCGGTGATTCAGACCGAGTCGTCAGGCTTGTGGGAGCACAGTAACCGGAAGTCGCATAAATTGTGGTGGCAGCCGATGGCTCAAGTTGCGATTGCGGCATCCGTGTGTTTTGTGGTGGTGGGCTTGTGGACGCAGCAAGGTCGTGAACGGGATGTTCAAGCGTTTGATGCGAATACGGTGGCGCAAGCGACGGTTACGCCTGCGGTGAACGCGAGCGTTGCACAAAGCCGTACAGCAGTGGCTTCGCAATTAGTTACGGCTAATAATCGAGCAACTGTGGCTTCTGCCGCGCAGGTGTCGGAATCCCTTCGCCGCTTGCCGGTTCATACTGCAGAGTCTCCACGGTCATCGTTGTCGGAGACGGTAAGCCATTCTACGGCTTCTGATTCAGCCGTTGCGCAGTTTGTTCCGCTGAACAGTTTGGCCACGCAGGAGCGCGCGCGTGTTCAGGCCTATTATATGATGCATACGGGTAACAGTGCTTTGATGCAACCGCTGCAAAGTATGCAGTTGGTGCGTATCGTGGACACGCCTCAAGGCGCAGCGATCCCTGCTGCGGCCAACCAGTGATGCCCTGGCGCTGTGGCGTGCGAAGTGTGTGATGGAACGGTTGGAGGAGCATTGGTTGGACGTGAGTGGGCTGCAGTGGAAATCGAAAAAACGAGTGCGTCATGGGGTGGAACGAACCTGCTGGCTTATCCTCAGTTTTTTCTTTATCTCAGCGACGTGCGCGGTTGCCGCGCCCCGTGAGGCGTTGGCTGCGTCAAGTCATGATACAGAAGTGCAGGTTGAGATAGCTGAATGGCTCAAGAAAATGGATGAGGCCCTAGAGCAACGAAGTTATACCGGTCGACTCGTGCATCAGGTTGGAGAGGAAGTTCGGCAAGTTCGTTTGCTGCACGCGCGGGTGGAGGGCGAGCGTTTTTTTCGCATACAACTACTGGGTGGTGATGCGTCAGAGATTATTCTTCGAGGGAATGAGTTTATTTGTTTACAGCCTGAATCGGAGGCAAACGGTTTTCGTCAAGTGAGTTTGGTTCAATCGGATCGCTTTCGTAAGCTGGCTGAGCGTTTGCCAGAATTGAGCCGTTATTATAAATTTTCATTGTTATCCCCGAAAAAAATCTGTGGTCGTCAGGCAATTGGTATTGCTATTCAAGCGCGTGATTCCTATCGTTTACATCATCAACTGTGGCTCGATGTGGAGACGGCGCTGGTGTTAAAAGGGGCGGTGATATCTCAAGAGCATGCGGTGTTGGAACAGTTTGAGTTTGCCGAGATTGACACCGATGAGCAACTAACGGCTCGGGATTTTGATGCTGAGCCGCCGGACGCGAGACGCCTGTTTTCGGATGCAAGGCCCAGTGAGCGTAGTCAACCTAATATGGCCATTCTGTCGCGCTTTGAATGGTTGCCGCCAGGCTTTCGACCCGCCGAACGCGAGGTGCGTAAATTACGGGGCGCTATGCCGGACATGGAGTCGGTGATGTTTAGCGATGGGATGACCTCTTTTACGGTCTTCGTTGAAAGAAAACGCCCAGCGAATTCGCCCACTAGTGTGGCGTATGAACCGATTGCGCTTCCGGATGTACGCCAAGGGGCAACGTTGACACACAGCCGTTTAGCGCGTTTGGCGAACGAAGTAGGTGGCTTGGAACCGGTGGTGACCACGGTTATGGGTGAAATTACATTTCCTGCGGCCAAAAAAGTGTTGCAGGCTTTTAATGGCGATCGTTTACATTAGTCATGCCTGATACACTTTCGAATGTCATCATTCCTACGCAATCGCTCGATGCGGATGCCGTCGTATTGTCGCCGGCAGATCTGCCGCCTTTGGAGGCATGCAGTGATGCTGAATACTTGATTCAAGCGGCTTGTGTGCGTTCCGCCGCACCGGGTGGCGTGTGGGTTGTGGCGCAGCGGCCTAAGCAGTGTTCGCGCTGTGCAAATCAGGGTGGCTGTGGGGTGGGTCTCCTGAGCCGTTGGTGGTCACAGGGGGAGCAATTGGTGTTTGCGAAAACCACGATGCCTTTACCGCCAGGCAGTTGGATATGGTTGGGATTCCCCAAGGCTGATTTTTTGCGTTCTGTATTTATGCTGTATTGCTGGCCGATCGTGTTGTTGTTATTGGGTGGTTTTGCCGGGCTTACGCTGAGTCCTGAGGCGTGGCCGACTGATCTCAAATCCGCTGTTGGGATGGGGCTAGGTGCGTTTTGTGGGGCGCTGATGACGTATTATTGGTCTCGACGTCGTGCGAGAGCGACATCGGTTGTGGTATTGTGGCCGAAACAATTTTGAGCACGGTTGAGTATATTTTGTTTCGATATTGTCTACTTGATGGCGCTTAGTCCAAATAGATTGGAGTGTATGGCATGTATGAAAATGGATTCAGTATCTGTGACGGGAACAAGCTGTCTGTGCGTCAGGGCGGTGTGCACCAGAAGCGTGTACATAAGCGTGTGCATAAAAAGGGGGTGCGCAAAGCGTGTGGGCGATACCGTGTTTTATGGATGTTCCCGTGCTTGATGTGGCTGTCGTTGCTATCGGTTCATTCTCAAGCGGAGTTACCGAATTTTCGAGATATTGTTAAATCTCAAGGACCCGGCGTGGTGAATATTAGCACGGTCCAAAAGTCTCACAAGAACAATTGGGGAGAGCAATTGCGGGGTTTGCCCAGTCCCTACGATTTTGATGAATTGCCGGAGATTTTCAAACATTTTTTTGGCACACCACCGGGAGATGGGGGTGGGGCGCCGTCTCAGCGTCAAACGCGTTCCCTGGGTTCGGGCTTTGTGCTGTCGGAAGATGGCTATATTTTAACAAACAATCACGTGGTAAAAGATGCGGATGAGATTTTTGTTCGCCTGACGGACCGTCAAGAGTTCGTTGCTGAGCTCGTGGGGACGGATCCGCGCAGTGATATTGCTTTATTGAAAGTGGATGCCGAATCATTGAAACCCGTTAAGTTGGGTTCTTCCAAAACGGTTGAAGTGGGTGATTGGGTTTTGGCAATCGGTTCGCCCTATGGTTTCGAAAATACCGTTACAGCCGGTATCGTGAGTGCAACCGGGCGAAGTTTGGAGAATCCGCGTGATACGTATGTGCCATTTATACAAAGCGATGTGGCAATTAATCCGGGTAATTCTGGTGGCCCTTTGTTTAATCTGGATGGCGAAGTGGTTGGGGTGAACGCCCAAATTTACAGCGGTACAGGCGGTTTCATGGGGCTTTCTTTTGCGATACCAATTGATGTGGCGATGGATGTGGTGCATCAGTTGAAAGAGGATGGCCATGTGAGTCGAGGTTGGTTGGGCGTTTTAATTCAGGAGGTCAGCTTGGATTTGGCTGAATCGTTTGGCATGGATCGCCCGCGTGGTGCATTGGTCGCGAATGTGTTGGAAGATGGACCCGCAGAATCTGCAGGAATATTGCCCGGTGATGTCATACTGACCTTTGATGGTAACGATCTGAATTTGGCCTCAGAGTTGCCGCCTTTGGTCGGGCGTGTGAAACCGGGCACAACGGTGAAAATTGTTTTGATGCGCCAAGGTAAACCCAAAACCCTTAAACTTGAAGTGGGTGAGTTGCCCGAAGACGACTCCACCACGCTTGCTCAATCTGCGAGCACCAAGCAACCCGAGAATCGGCTAAATGTGGAAGTGCAAGCTTTGACGCGTGATCAAATGAAGCGATGGGATGTTGAGTTTGGCGTGTTGGTGAGTGTGGTTGGGTCAGGCCCGGCGATGGATGCGGGTCTCAAACCGGGAGACGTCATCATGATGATAAATTACGAAAAAGTCACTTCCGTCAAATCGTTTAACTCCTTGCTGGACGCACTGCCTGCTGGACGTAATATACCGGTTCAGGTTAGTCGGAATGGTAGCCCACGGTTTGTGGCCATAAAATTACCGGACTGAGTAGCCAATCTGTGATACAAAATCTGTAATACCATAGAAATTATCCCCCTCTTCCTTTTTTTGAGAGGGGGCGCAACGTATATGGATGTATGGGTTCGGTACTTACGATCACATTAAAACAGAAGCTAAAACAGAGCGCGTTGTCACGTTTGTTCGGAATAGGCAAGGTGATCAGACGGCTCGGTTTGCCTTACCTGCTCTTCGTGAAAGGTGGTTTTTCCCGCCATCTGGGTGATGAGCTTCGGGTAACAGCCTAAACCAACAAGTAAAGTCAGTATTGCTACAAAAGCGTACGCTTCACGGGGTACAATGTCGGCGCTTAATTCGTTACTGCCCAGCTTTCGACCCAGAAAAAGCTGAACGTAACATCGGTACACGGCGATACTGGTACACGCCATGGCGATGAGCAAGGTGAGACCCTCTAAGATCGATTTTTTCAACACAGCGTGTATCAAAAGATCTTCACCGACAAACCCTAAGGTTCCGGGTACATCGACAATACACATGCCAAATACGAGAAACAGAATAGCGAGTCGTGGCATTTTGTCAAAGCATACGGTCGACTTGGTCAATCGACGAACACCCGTTCGGATTTCAAACATCCACACGCATAAACCGAAGCCTGATCCGGCTAACAAGGCGACGACCCATTGAAGTAAGGCACCGATTTCCCCTAAGCTGTCTGCTTGCAGATAACCGACAAAAATCAGTGTGCTCTGAATAGACATCATACACACATAAAATTTTCTTAAATTATTGCTGGTTAACACACTCACAGCCAGGGCGAGGAACACGAGGCTTATCCACACCATCACGCCGCTGTGAAACCAGGCGGGTGCCTGATCGATGAGCGGCAGCGCAAATCGAATCACGATGTAGAGACCCATATTGGCTGAGGTGGTGAGCAGCAAGATGGGGAAGGCGCATCGATTTACGATATCTTTTAAGGCGCTGTGGAAGGGAAACAAGCCTTGGCGCAGCGATCCCGAAATCAGAAATAGAGCCGCGATTCCCAGGGAAGCGTTGGGCGACAGGGTGCTCAGATCCACCGTGGTCCAGCGCGTTGTTGGGAAAATCGATTGTTGCTGGAGGTAGACACAAGATACCGCGATGGCAAACAGGATCAAGGCTGTGCTTTGAGCGCGCAGATATTGTTGGTAACCGCTGCTGTGCCGGATAAACAACATGACGCTGAGCATCCACAATATACCTAATAATACCACGTGATTGGCGTGAAAAAATGCGGTGATCAATGAGGTGAAAATCAGAATGGTGGACAGCAATTTGGGTTTTCGTTGATGACGAGGAATCAGGGTAATGAGCATGAGCGTGGAGAAAGTATAGTAAAAGAAATAGGTGTTTCGTGTGAAGCAGGCGAAACGGAGTCCATACGCGATACCTGCGGGAAGTGTGATGGCCAATAATAACGCTATTTCTGAAAGGACTATTTCTGAAAAAATCACGATTTTTCTCCTGCACGGTTTGTTCGCTTTTGGATGAACCTGTTTTCGATTTTTATGGCTTGAGAAGACAGACGGTGTATTGGGCGAACCAGCAAGACTCTGAAAATGGCGTCGAGATTACCTTCCCCGAGCGCTTGTCGGTAAACCCATATGTTGATTTTTTGAGGTAATAAACGCTCGATTCTTGAGTGCGAGCCGAGTATGGGTTCATGACCGATGTGATGAAAGTCATGCAGCACGGATGGGGATCGTAAAAATTGGAGCGATCGAATTAAAGAGTGACCGATCATATGCACCAGGGCAAGCGTCGTCCAACCTAAGCCAATCTCGATGTAGATGATGCCCACTTGCGTCATGGCGGCGTAGGCCAGAATCGTTTTTACATCGGATCGAGTTCTACCGATAAAGGCGCCATACATGGTCGTTAATGCGCCGATGCTTACGATGGTGGCGCGCGCGATGAACGATTGATCGATAATGGGAAACAGCCGGATGAGCAAATAAGCGCCAGCGTGTATGGATAAGGCGCCGTAAAAAATAGCGCTTGATGGGGTGGGGCCTTCCATGGCTTTGGGTAACCAGCCACTCAATGGAAACTGAGCGGATTTGGCCAGTGAGGCGAGAATAAAAAAGAGCGAGACAAGAGTAAATTGCGTGGCGGACAAATCCCATTGGGTGGCCGTCTCGATACTGGAAAAGGCCATCGGCACGGCTGAGGTGTGCGCGTAATGATGCCAGACAACCGCACCGGTTAATAGGGCGATATCACAAAATCGATAATAAATGAAGGCGTGCAATCCATTTTCCGCAGGTTGTCGCCGCTCATGGTAGAAGCCGATCAGTAGAGCGGAACTGATGCCCAGGAGTTCCCAGCCGGCAAACAGTAAATCAACGGTCCCTGCCACAATGACGAGGGAAATGCCGCCTGCAAAGAGTAAGTACAGTGCACAGAACCTGAAATAGCCCCGATCTCTGTGAAGATAACGCACACAAAAATAACTGATGACATTCAATAAAAATGAACACACCAGCAGCAGTGGACACGACAGACCATCCATCAGTAAGGTAATCTCAAAGCCATAATGACCGATCAAGTACCAATGACCTAAGTTGATATTGATGCCTTGCAAGTCTTGACTCAGGTAAATGACCAAACACGTGATCACGGCGACCAGGTGCCCGATCATGATGCTTCGGCACAGTCGTGCAACGCCGCTTTCCGTGAGTGTGCGACCGATGAGCATCAGTAGACACAATATAATAAAGCCTAATAAAGGTAGACCGACCAGTCCCAGCGCCAGGACTTTCAGCAGCGTCTCCTCACCCATTGTTCACCCCTTGTTGTGTTTGTCTGGCGGTAATAAAGACTGGCGGTAGGTGTTCCATTTTTCCCGAATAATAGGACCCCGATGTGGAGTATTCGGGCAGTGTGCCAGTTTGAGTGGGTTGCGTGATCCGTTTTAGACCTTCATACCAAGACAGCTCTGCGGTAATTGGATTGATTAGGCCAAATTGAATCCAGCGGTTTTCGATTAATTTTTTCACGAACGGTACGGTTTCCAGCACTTTATCGATGGTGGTCTGGCGTGCTTCAACCAGGGTGACGAGTCGTACCGGTTCGTGAATTTCGACCATTTGCAGTGGTAAGCCGGTTCGCAAATCCGATCGGCATCCATTCATGACGCCAATCAGTCCCGTTACGTTATGAGGGAGTTTGGTGCCGCAGCCGTATTTTTCATTATCGATGAAAGAGAAGTAGTACTCTAAATTAATACCGGCGCACACGGGAATAACCGCAGACAGCAGTGCGCACAGGAGCGTGCCCTCATCATCCGTGTTGAAATCGTATGACACCAAGAAAGCGCGGCGGTCTAAAAACAAATTTCGAGTGAGTGCGCGTCGGCCCACAATGCAGATGGCGTTTGTGCAATGCCCGTATTCGGGTCTAGGCTCTCGAAGGTTTTGAGAACGACCTTGGACGTGTTTAAGCGCTAGATTGGGACTAAAATGCTTAGCGTCTTCAAAACGACGGCAACGCTCGTGCGCATCCAGTGTGCGCGCACGATCGAAATCCGTTAAGGCCTGGTTCAGGCGTGGCGTGTGGGAAGCGGGAACTCGACTCAAATCAAAAAACGCGATTTCGTCTGAGCACGTGTCATGATATCCCCCGATAAAATGGGTATCTGGTGGAATGAGCAGACCCCGCTTGGCCAGGAGCTGCCTGACAGCGGGAATGTTTGCTATCTGAGCAAAGGCTCTGGCATTCGGGCCACCACGGCGACCGCCGCAGGCGCCACAGTCGTGCGCCGATTCATGTGGGTTGTTGAGACTTTTGGAACCGTGACCGATTACGAATACGAGAGGGGCAAATTGTGACATGCCAGCGCCGCGTAATACGCCGTACACCCGTTCCGCCATTTCTTGAGTTGAAAATCCTTTTAACAGACCCGATTCGAGCTCTGATTCTTCATGACGCTCAATGCGTAATTCGGAATCAATCGCTGGAAAAAAGTGATGATGAAGTCGATCGATCACGTTCCCGCAGATCCGAGGAAAGTGTATTCGAAAAAACATGGGCACACAGGACAGCACGCCACCCAGCATGGTGAACAGGGCGCCGGTGGCAAAATCGCGCGAATGATCATAAATATTTCGACACACTTTTTTAACGAAATTGTAACGATGGGTGGCGAGGTGCGACACCTGTTGATGCTGTTGATGAGGCACTTCTTCAATCAGGTATTTCGCTTGCATGGCTGCTGGACACAAGGGAACAGCATGATGATCATTGATGCCTTTATAGCGGATATCCAATCCAAAAAAACCAGCTACGCCTAGGGTTTCGCAATGTGGTTCCGTTTCTTCCAGGTGACGTCGTAAGGATTCTTCGCGATCATCGATGCAAAATAAAGCTTGATAATGCGGTGCGCTGGCGGGGCTCACGTGCCGTTGCGCATTGAGGAACACCGCATTCATGATCATGGTTTTGTGCGTGTGCTCATAGGCTTGATGTAAAATTCTGCGCCGCTTAAAATCATCCACCTCGTTCAGCAGTGTGATCATGGCCTTGGCGTCGAAAGGCGTGATGTGCGTGAGGTCTTGCATGCCAATGCCTAGAGATTGAAATAATAAAAAGAGTTCTAGGCGTGCCCCTTGTGTGTGGGTTCGGGCTGGCTTGGCGGGGAACTCAGTGTCGTCGGTTTCCAATGTGAGCGCCTGTCTCAATAACAGTAATCGGATGATCATAAGATCCAATAACGAGAGTGCCGCATGTTTGTGCTGCGTGAGCGTGGGATTGGCTTCAAAAAGCGCAACGGTTCCACTCCAGCCAGGCAGTTTCAACAGTTCCGCCTGAATACAGGTTTCGTGATCGGCGTCATCAATACCCAATTTATCCAGCAAACTCAGCAGTATTGAGGGTTTGGATTCCAGATTGAGTTCACGTAAGTCTTGTGGGTTTACCCAACGTAAGCGATTGGGTAAACCGATTTCACCGTGTTGAATGAAATGAATGAAGGCATCGAGTAGGTTTTGCTGCTTATAAGGGATGTGCCAGTACGAGATGCCTTGATCGGTGTAAGCGCTTAAAAAGGTGATGAGGCGTTCGTTAACGCGATGATCAACGCGAAATCCGTGATGGTGCACGGGGGGGTGATGGGGTGAGAACAGGTAAGAATTTACGTTTTCGCTGAGCCAACTCCACAGCGATTCCAGGGCGAATCGATCGATGGCTTGTTGTGTCCAAATGCGATTGGGATTGCTGTGATGGCAAATCGCTTCAGCTTGTGCTCGGATGCGCTCTTGCGCATACCCCGAACATTGAGGGATAAAATTTCGGAGGTAATCACCTTCGGAAAGTAAATAATCGATGGTGTTACTGGACTCCTTGATGCTGGGTGTGAGCAAGAGCTTACGATAAAATGCCGCGTCGCTCAGGTTCACCCAGGCAGGGATCTCTGCTTTGAGTATGCCCTCGGATTGATTTTGTGTGATAACGTAATTCAGACTGTGCGCGCTGATTCTCCCAGAGACAAAGCTGTCGACATAGGCGCGGTGGCTCATATACGGTTCCGCGCCCCTTGTGTGGGCCATGCTTTCCGTTGCATCCTCAAAAGAGTGATTCTCAAAATGATGCAGCGTGTTGTGGTGAACGAAAACCCCAATAGGGCCTTGTTCTGGTAATAACTTTTTGGTTTTCTCCAGTATGTCTATGAGTTGTTCCTGTCGATCCGGTACCCGGGTTGTTACCCGGGCCTGTGGTTTGGTGTGTAGTTCTTGTAACACGTTCAGACTCCATCCATAATTTATGTCGTAATTTAAGCCCGTTTTCTGGCTGCTAATTTGTGCGATGAGAACGGTTTGTGGCTGTCCAATCCGGTTAGGGTGAGCACGCGATTGATGGATGAAAATTCCAGTTGAAGTTCGTTCAACTTTGACATCACCGTGTGGTCTACCAGTTTGACTTCTGAAAAATCAATCGTGACATTTTTATTTATATTGAGGCCCCGCGTTTCAAGGTGTTTGCGCAAAGCGAGCCAATTACTGAATACCGCGCTGTGATTGAGTTTAATCAGCGTTTCGTTTTTGTTTTCGGCGACGTCAATGTTCGAAATAAAGAGAGACCTGAAGGGGGCGCCGTGAATTAAGTGGATGATCGCTTCCAGCGCGATGCCCACCGCAACACCGATTAATAAGTCGGTAGCAAGAACCGCCATCAAGGTGACGACAAAGACCACGAGCTGTTCGCTGCCGATTCGATAAATGTGCGCGAACTCCTTGGGAGAGGCCAATCGGCAACCGGTGTATACGAGCATGGCGCCGAGTGCAGCTAAGGGAATTTGGTGCAGCAGGCCTGGCAGTGAGGCCACAAAAAGGAGTAAGAAAATGCCGTGAAACATATTTGAAAAACGAGTTTTTGCTCCGTTGTCGATGTTGGCTCGACTGCGGACAATCTCTGAAATCATGGGTAAGCCACCGATCAAGGCGCTGAGTGTGTTGCCGACACCAATGGCCATGGGCGCTTAAGAGCGACTCGACGCTGCCAATTAATACGAACATGATGACCCACTTCCACGCGATGGGGTTTTTGAGGGCCGTAAAGTCGGGAAACGTAATGACCGCCAGTAGGTTTGAGGGAACGTCCAACAAGTACGTTTTATTGATTTCGTACGTTTGATGGTCAAAGCTGTATGTGTGCTCAGTCGATAAATTGAAGTATATACCCAAGGGGATTGCGATGAGCACGACCAGCATGGGACCTGGGATTTTTTGGATGTATTTATTTTTAATCAAGGGGATGCTAAATAGGATGATTAAACTGATGAGCCCAATTAACGCAATTTCAGGGTTCATGTTTTTAAGGTGATCGGGTATGTGCAGCAACAGCTCAAGGGGTTCGCCGTGTGCTGAGACGCCTAAAGCAATGGGTAATTGTTTTGCAATGATAATGATGCCAATGGCGGCCAGCATGCCGTGAACCGCTGCTGTGGGGAAGAGCTCCGCTAAAATGCCCATTCGAAGTGTGCCGGATAAAAATTGGATGAGGCCCGCTGCTACGCCAACGGCGAGCGCCATTCGGTACGCACCCATGTCGGCAGCGCTGTCCACACCGCCTGTGAAACCAAAGTCGCTTATGCAGCCGAGCGCGACAACAATTAATCCCGCCGCTGGTCCTTTTATCGTGAGCTCAGAATTACTTAAGAAAGGAGTAACGAGGCCACCAATAACGGCGGTAAAGATGCCGGCGATGGCAGGGTATCCGCAGGCCAGTGCGATACCTAAGCATAATGGTAAAGCAATCAGAAAAACCAGAAAACCTGATAATAAATCTTGTTTGATTGATTGAGCTGGGCGAGGGATGTGAGTATTTGTAGTTGCATCCCTTGCATCTGTAGTTTCTTTCGAAGTGGTTTCTTGCGAAGTAGTTGCACGCGAAGTTGCACGTTTCATGCGAGTCTCCATCATGGCAAAATTTTGGGTTCAGATTGAGTACAAACGGAATCCATGCCGGCGACACGGGTGTGCCGCTTGCCATGTATTGGGCTGTGGATTTTTTTGACACACACATTTGGCACACACAGCAAAACGCATCGTTTAGCGCGTGAAAATAGCACGTAACAAAGTACGCACCGATCAGGACGCCGGTTGCTATAAACCAGGCGTACCTCTGCTGCGGGTACAGAACGTGTATGAAATGAAGGTAGCTAAGGTGATCTACGCGAGGGGTGGAGCGCGAGATTGGTGAAAGACGAAATGAGCTTGATCGTAGTGTGATTCAGGAAAATAATAATGAGTGCGAGTGAGTAAGGCTGGACACAGTTCGTTATCCAGCGGATTAAAGATAATATCCGGTGATCGCTCGATGCGTTTTAATTCAGATTCGTAAGCGGTATTGCTGAGCAGTAACAGTGCGGTGGAGTGGTGATTCTTGACAAAATGATTTCCAGTAGACGAGCGCGTCTCATCGCCTGTGGCGATGCACAGGAGTGTGGCGATCAGGAGGCATTGCCCGAGAAAACGGCTGTAAATAAACAGACTTTTTGGACAAATTTTTGTCTGATAACCCATCGCTTGGCGACTCGCATCCATGGAAAAATTCCAGCACAAGGATATTATCTGAAAAGAATACGTCTGTAAATGGGGTTGCGGCCAGTAAAAATACACCAGTGCGTGTTGGCGCGAAGATTAATTTTCGAGGTATTCCAGTATATTGGGTTCGCGGGTATTGCGCAGCAGAAAATCAAGGCGTCGAATGTCGCGATGATGGCGTTTCATGAGTGTGGCAAGAATTTCATGGCCATTTTCACAAAAGCACGTATCCGTTCGTGAGGCCAACTGGCGCACTTGGGTGAGGTATTCGGAGCTGGGGCGGTGAGATTCAACAATAAACACATCGGGTGTTCGGTGTTCACGGGCCAGTACCGTAAAAGCGAGGGACTCCAGTCGAGTGCGGACAAAGGGTGTGTGTGTCAGGTTGACGGTGTCAGGCCGAATTTGATTGGCCATGTTGATGACTTGAGAAGCCCAGGCCGTTACGTGCGCGTGGAGACCGTCTCGAGGCAATTCCAGTAGATCTTTGAGTAATTCGTAGGTTTGCGTGTCTTGCTCTTTGTTGTCACCGATGAGTAACAAGGTGGAGTGTCGCGGTAACTCCTCTAATAATTCCAAACAACGCGTGATCTTGTAGATCAATCGTTCCCGACTTCGAGTGGCAGAAAAATCTTTGTTGAGACGCAGCGTATCAAATTGGAAACGTTCGCGTTGTGTGGTTTCTTGGATGAAATCACGCAGTTTTTCGGGGGAGCACGAGACGCCGTGCAAGGTGGTGTTGGGTTCGTCTTGTAAGGTGCGCAGCAGCAAGGGCATGCCTTCAATAAATACTTTACCCGCCGGCTTCGTGTAGGCGGTGCTGAGCATTTCTAAAAACGTTTGGTAAGCCGTGTAGTAAACCGTTCCATCGATGTCACAAATGATGGCACGGTGCTGTTCTTCGTGCCGAGGATCATCGGGTAACAGTCGCAGGGGGAGGCGTCGAATGAAATGCCACGCGGTTTTGCGTTGGAGTTTTGGTCCTATGATTTCTGGAATAAGTATATTCAACCAGTAGTGGCCAGGGGTCAAATCCAAACCGGGTTCAGTCAACAGACGCGTGACGTTACCGTCTTGATCGGTGTACGTGTCGTAATATTGTAATACCAGATCGGGCGAGTGATCGGCTGTCAACTCAAGTCGGACGGGACTGTTGCGGTAGCGCTCAGGGCTGACAAAGGACCCCAAAGGACTCCATTGAATGAGACGTTCTTTTAAGGTTTGCAAGGTGCCGCTGAGTGTTTGAATGCCGGGTGCGGGCGTGTACATCTGAAAGCGCGCGGTAGCATGGCGCGTTGTACCCATGAGCAATTGGCTAGCAGCCGTAACACGTCTTGCCGTGGATGCAGTGCGGGTTGTCCGAAGGTTCGGCTCGACTGATGTGGGTTCAGTTACCACCGAGGGGTGTTCGCTGGGCGGAACGGTTTGCAGGTTGATCATTGCGCTGCGAATCGCTCTGGTATCGGCACAGTATTAAGAGTCAGTAAACTCAGGTCTCGACGTGACTTATCAGTCATAGGATGATTGTACACGTCCAGCTCACAATGGCAACCTAAACTCTGGATGCATTATAAATTTGACACAACATTTTATGTTTTGTTCATGAGTTGCGTGATTGTTTGTGTGCAGGGGCGTCTTTTATTAGCATTTTTTAAAATGGGTTTTGTTAAACAGCGCGTGCGTGGTGTTCACAAAGTGTTTTTTATTATTCTACTGTAAGGCGGTGCGCCTCAATTGTGTACAAACACGCTGGGTCCCTTCCGCGATGCGAAATGTTGGGCGAACCAGGATATTACGGTCAATTTTTACGATACGCTGAGCGGAAACGGCTTTTAAAAGCGTGATATGAGACCAAGGGTAAGCCTGTATCGCCGAAGGGGTAGCTTGAGCTTCGATGAGAATGACATCCGGGTTGGCCTTGATTAACGCTTCTAAAGACACAATTGGAGCGCGGGCGGGCAGTGCAGCGAATACGTTGTGTCCACCGCAACGTTCTAGAATGCGACTGATTATGTGGTTTCCGTTGACGGTCATTAAGGGGTTTGCCCAAACTTGATAAAATACCTCAAGGCGAGGGTGTTCGGGGCGTGGAATGGTTTTCATGTCATGTTGAAACTGTTTAATGGCGTTTTGCGCGAAAGGCGTCGTTCCACCCAGCGTGGCGAAGTCACGCACGCTGCGCATAATGTCGTTTTCCGTGCTGGGGTCGTCGACGTAAACGGGGAGTTTGAGTCTTTCCAGTTGCTGTGTAACGGTGATGTGGCTACCGCTAAGCCATTGGATGACCAAGTCGGGTTGTAGAGCGAGTATTTTTTCTAAGTTATAGGTGGTGGCGGAGCCGATGCGAGGGAGCGCTTGTGCCGCTTCGGGATAATCGCTGTGCTCGACGGTTCCCACGATACGGTCGCCCAAACCAGCGGAAAACAAGTTTTCAACAATGTGAGGTGCCAGCGCAATGATACGCTGAGCGGGTTTTTCAAGCCGAATGTTGGCACCGCGATAGTCGGTGACCTGTAGGCTGGCGGCGAGGCCATAAGGGGATACGCTCAGTGTGATGAGCAGCGTCGTTCTCAGGGCGATAGTCAAAGCAATAGTCAGGGCGATCATCGGCGCGGCGGAATGCTTGTGAAATGAGACGCTACGGTGAGACTGATTCATGCTTGTCTTCATGATTGTCGCTGTCTTTGGGTTGGGTCGAGAACGATCAATGGGTGCTGATCCGTAGTATGGGAGACGTGTATGGGGGTGTGAAACACGGATTCGAGCACTGATTTTGTTAAGACGTCTTTGGGGTGGCCAAGGGTATGAACACGTCCGTGTTGCAGGCATATTACGGCGTCGCAAATTGGGCTGACTAGATTTAAATCGTGCAAGCTCATAATGGTGGTCACCCCGTATTGGGCGGCTTGTTTCACCTTATCAATGAGCAGCGCTTGATGTGTGAGGTCCAGTGAGTTGGTGGGTTCATCTAAGAGCAAGAGGCGTGGAGTCTGGTGATCAGGATCGAGCGCGGACACTTGAGCCAAAACGCGAGCCACATGGACGCGTTGCTTTTCGCCGCCGGAGAGTGAGGTGTAATCCCGTTTCCACAGGGTTGTGATGTCGAGTGCGGTCCCGTATTGTCGGGCGATTTGTCGGGTGTGACGAGTGGATTCCGTGTGACACTGCCGCCCCAATTGCACCACTTCTTCCACCGTAAATGCGAAGTTCAGTTCTTGGTGCTGGGGTAAATGGGCTACACGCTGCGCGCGTTCGCGCGCGGACCAATCCGAGCTCTTTTTTCCACAGAGGGTGAGCGAACCAGACTGGGGAGTGAGCTGTGTGCTGGCAACGGACAACAGTGTGCTTTTCCCTGAGCCATTTGGCCCAATGAGGGCCGTGACCTCTCCGGCGTAAAAGGTGTTGCTGATATCGCGTAAGCGGAAGCCGGTGTGTGCGTTGCCTACGCTGAGCTGCTGGAAGCATAACGTGATCGGTTTAGTGGACATGAGGAGCTTGCACCAGCAGCAGTATAAAAAAAGGCGCGCCAAGCAAGGTGGTGAGCAAACCAACGGGTAGTTCGTGTGGCGCCAACACGGTGCGCGCTGCGGTGTCCGATAGCACCAACAGTAGTGCCCCGCCCAGTGCGGATGATATGAGCAAACGTTTGTGAGTGGGGCCAACAAACCATCGCAGGCAGTGCGGCACCATTAAACCGATAAATGCGATAATCCCAGCGAAGGTGACGGTAATACCCACGCCGATGGCGACCGCCAGAATCAATCGTCGTTGCAGTTGCTGCGTTTTTACGCCGAGACTGAATGCGGATTCCGTTCCGAGCAACAACGCGTCTAAACTGCGATGACTGCGTAAGAAGAAGCACAGCAGCCCCCCCAGTATTAGGGTCGTGAGCGAAACTTGAGTCAGGGTGGCGTTCTGGATGTTCCCCAGATGCCATAAACTGAGTCGACGCCAGGTCGTGTCGTCGGAAAACAGGCTCAATAGTTGTGTCAAACTGCTCACAAACGTACTGACCGCCAGGCCCGCTAATAGCAATGTTGTGATGGCGGTGACGCCTTGTCGGGTGGCAATACGGTATACCAACAGCACCGCGCCCAATCCGCCTATCGCCGCGCCGAAGGAGATGCGACTGATTCCCCATACGGTCGTCAGAGGTGTTGCTAGGTTCAGGGTGGTGCCAAATGCGATAGCAAGACTGGCACCAGCTGAAGCGCCTGCACTGATGCCAATGAGCGATGGGTCAGCTAAAGGGTTTCGAAATAGACTTTGTGTCACGGTGCCGCAGAGCGCCAAAAGCGCGCCGATGCACGCGGCGAGCAGTGCGCGTGGCAAGCGGATGTGCCACAGCACGAGGTGTGCGGAGGTGATTGCAGTGGGCGAGCTAATGGGCGGCCATTTTGACAGCAACTCCGAAAGCAGCGTGTGCGTTGAAATGGGCAGTGTACCTTGAGATAAGGCGAGCGCTAGAGCCGCCAGTAAAGCCAGTGCGAGCAGCAACTCGACGTAAGGATAGGGTAGGCGGTACGGGTAGTGAGTTCTTCGGCTGGCGTTGTTCAATAGTCTGTACCTGCAATGGTTTGTACCTGCAATAGTCTACACCTTGGCGGGCTTTACCTTGGCGGGAATGAATGCCGACTTTGTAGCTGGGTTGTCGCATAGGTTTTAGAGAAAAGAGTTAAAGCAATTGAATCGTTACACCAAATAAAAATGTGCGACCTGCTGTGTGATAGGGGACATTGGGAGCGAAATAATTTTCGATGTACGCTCGATCACCCAGGTTTTCGCCTTTTGCGGATACGGAAATCTGGCGGTTAAATTGGTATGCGGCGTGTGCACCTGTCAAGCTGTAACTGGGACTGCGTTCGCCGAAAATACGACGACCTCGAATGATTTCCACATCCACTCCCCAAGTGAAAGCGTGATGTTGCCACGATGCGCCACTGGTAAAGGTGACTGTGGGGCGGAAATCCAACGGCGTTTGGGTGCTGGCGTCTCGGGCATCGGTGTACGCGAGGTTTGCGTACCACTGGGTGTTGTACGGCAATGGACTTGATATGGAAAATTCCGCGCCTTCTATTTCGGCCCGATCCTGGTTGATACGGCGAAAGTCTGAATCGTAGCCGATGATATTTTTAATGTGAGTTTGAAATATGGCTGTGTGCCATGATGCGTGGTGCCATGATGTGTTGTGGCGACGGCTGTGCAAAGCGAGCTCGATGCTTGTTGACGTTTCGGGTTGCAGCGTGGGATTGCCAAATCCTGGGTAATATAATTCGTTAAAAGTGGGGGCATGAAAGGCGGTGCCGTAACGGACTGTGGCGCGGGTCTGATCGGTGAGTCGATGGCCCAGGATGATGGTTCCGGTTGAGTGTCTGTTATTGCTGGTGTGGTTGTAGTCGGTGTCATCCGTGTCAGTGCGGCCACTCACGGTGATATCAATGGCGCCAGACGTCCAGCGCCATTGTGAAAAGAGACCGGTGGTTTTGCGTTTGTCTTCCGAAAAGGGCGCGGTGTCGTCCAGTGCGTTGAGCGTATCAAGGCTGTGATCCACGCCAAACTGCGTATTCAATTGCGGTGTGAAGCGGAAGGATGCGCGTGCGTTTAGGCTGCGCCGTGTGGTGTGAATAGTATAAATAAGGTCGCTTACGGTTTGGGATTGTTCTTGGTTGTAACCCACTTCAACCGTTAATTCGGTTTGCGCATTGGGTGTCCCGATGAGGCGAGCTGATGCGATTTCCAGTCTAGTGGTGGTTCGTGCATCGAATAGGTCTGATTGACCAGATGGGTAGAGGTCGAAATGCGAGACATTGTCTGAGTACAGGTAATTTATTTCGCTGCGTATGACGTCTGTGAGGAATGCAACGGCAGATAGGTTGCCCGCGCGTTGTTTAAAGGGGTCGAGATCCGGTGTCACATCGTCTTGCGCTAATACAGAGAGCTTAGGTACCGCATCAAAGCCTTTGCTGTTTTCGTGTGTCATGGACAGGTAGGCATGCCTTTTTTGGCCGCCGATTTGACTGGAAGCGTGGTAACGGCGTGTACCGAAGGATCCGCCCATGGCGCTGATTTGCGCACCCGCTTGTCTTGTCTCGCCGCGTCGCGTAATGATGTGGATAACACCGCCCATGGCATCGGGTCCATACAAGCTGGATAAGGGTCCTTTTACTACTTCGATACGCTCAATGCTTTCAATGGGAATCGCTTCTAATGCTGGTGTCCCGCTTGCGGCGGAATTCATGCGGACCCCATCCACTAAGACCAAGGTTTGAGCGGTGCGGGTTCCGCGTAACACAACACTCGCTGTGCTGCCTTTGCCGCCGGCGCGATTCACCGTGAGGCCATTAATTTGATGAAGCAGTGTGATCGTATCGGTAATTTGGCGGCGTTTAATTTCCGCTTGGGTGATAATATCGGTATACGTATGTTCGTTATTAATACTGTCTGGTTTTCGGCCAGCGGTTATGACGATTTCTAATGGATTATTGAAGTATGATTTTGAATCAAATGGCGTAGCGCTCTGTGCACTAGGGCTGTATGTCATGTCGAGTCGACAGTATCGGTTTGGGAGCGGTATTGATTGGGTTCGTCATGGGTTTTGCTAACGGTCGGATATCGTAGAATGTGTTGTCAGCTAGAGGCCTATGGCCTGTAGGGAATGGGTTGTGCTGTAGTTTTTTTGTGCCTGAGTTCACTGTTTTAACCTTGACTCATCATCATGAGTGGTGAAAACAGGACTCATGCAGTCTAATGTGAATGCTTTGATTGATCTATTGTGATGAATTTGCTGGAACCAATGATGATCAAGTGGGTCGCAGTAAAGCGATGATTGGTTCAGCGTCTAAAAATAGAACGATTACCTCGGATGAGGCAGCGTGCGGTATGCTAGGAGATCGCTCATTTGGTGTCAAGTTGGAGTCTAAAAGATAAGAGTGCGCTTTTTATGGGCTGTTGTTGAAGAAATGAGCCGCACAAAATGATTAATTTTTAGCCATTTGAAATATAAATTATCTTCGGTTATTTTGACTGGAGCCATTTTGTATTTGTTTGATTGCTGTACATCAAAATAAGATCGCGTCACACAATTACTAAAAAGTGCAACTAAGGAGGAACGTTTGAACTAAAAAGATTCGTTTATTAGCCTAGAGTTAAATTGATTAGGCGATAAAAAGATGAGACAAATGGCTTCCGATTGCGCGTGAGTGGTTGGACAAACTTTGAGTAGAACGGGGTTTGTCGAAAGTATTAACTGTACGCTGTTAGTGACTCACACGCATGGTGGTAGTGCTGCACTCGGTGGAAGGGAGCAGCGTTGGTAATCTTGCAAGCTTACGATTTGGATAATGGCCTTCAGTGCGCCGCCGCTTCTTGGTTTGGTTTTTAGCGTGTGTGCTGGATGCGCGCCGCAAGGAGTGTGGGAATCGTTGTGTGAGCAGGGCAAATACCGGTCTGATGTCGTGGCTATCTTTTGACGCTGACCGCCCCTTTGTTGGGGGGGTAATTGGCAGCGGGGTCGCGGCGGACCACAAATCATGGGGTTATTTTGTGGCACCGAAAAATTCAACTTATCATCATGGAGACCTTAAGAACGCGTTGGTTGAGACGGCGCTGAAAATGCTGGAAACGGAGTCGTTGGATTCGTTGTCTTTGCGAAAGCTGGCTCGTGAGGTTGGCGTGAGCCCTACGGCGGCTTACAATCACTTTGCGAACAAAGAGGACTTGTTGGCATCCGCAAAGTTGGTGGCGATCAGACGGTTTCAGCATTTTGTGGCGAATGTATTGGCCGCACGTGATGAGCCTGAAGAAAAAATTGAGGCGTTTGGTCTGGGGTATTTTAATTTTGCGAAGCAATTTCCTGCGTTGTTTGACATCATGCTCAACTGTCGTGTTGATGTGACGCGTGTTGTCGAGGAAGGCTTTGGTGCGGTGTTTTCGATTGAGAATCCACTGCGAGAAGCCATTCGCAGTGTGAGGGAGAAGCATCATCAACCTGCGCTTTCTGAGTATACGCTCTCCATTCTGCATCAGTACGCGTGGTCACTGACGCATGGAGTCGTTATTCATTATCGCTCAGGCAATTTCAAAGCGATGACGATGTGTAGATTGTGGCCGACTTCGTTGAGCTTTGATAATATTGACGATGCTATGATAATTTGCCGTTGGCACGCGAAATCCATTGTTAACACGGTGTTGACGGCGGAGGATGTGCAACCTATGGAACCCATCGAAGACTGGCTGGCTGAGCGGTCGGAGATGATTCTTCGTGAAGCGAGTTAGGCTGATAAGCTAATCATTGTAACGAAGAAGAGAGGGAAGTAGGGTCGGTAAACCGACCCTTTTTTTATGCCTGTTTGTTGAGATGCCAGACCGCTCATGCGGTGACGCGCCGTGATCGTGCTGCGATATTGAAGCTGAATTCACGATCGTTTATGGTGTAGTGTAAGTGGTGTAAGTCGTATATATTATGGGGCGCTTGTGTGTGTTGTACTTGAGTTGTACTGACATGGATCTCCTGCCGTGACCGGAGCGATGGTAATGAATGATGGGGTGCAGGATTCGAATGATGGCCTGAAGAGTAAAACACAGCGTAAGCGATACATGAATTATGCTCAGGAGTTAGGTGAAGCCTTGTTGGCGCTTACCCCGGAACAGTTGAGCCAATTTCCCTTGGACGAACGCTTAGCGGATGCGTTGCAGGAAGCGACTCGGATACGAAGCCGCGAGGCCTTGCGTCGACAAAAGCAGTTCATTGGGAAATTGATGCGAGACGCCGATTTAGAGATCATCGAGGCGAAACTGGAAGCGCTGAGTAATGCGCATCAAGCTGGAACGGCGGCATTCCGTGATTTGGAACAGCTTCGTGATCGTTTGGTGTTGGGTGGAAAAGCTGAAATTGGTGAGGTTATTGGCCGCTTTCCGGGTATAGACTCGCAGAAGCTACGTCAGCTGGTTAAACGCGCTCAAAAGGAGTACGCCAGCTTGCGTGCGACCTCAGGGAGTGATGTTGCCGAGCAGCCCAAATCATCGGTAGGAGCTCGGCGGGCATTGTTTCGTTTTTTGAGAGACGCGCACACATCGGCACAGGCGTAATATTTACGAATTTGCTATTGTTAGTACATTTTTTTGATTGGAGAAGGGAAGGTCTATGGCCGCGTATGGTTCGGTATTTATGCCCCAGATGGCGTTAGCGCGTTTCGATGGCGAATCGTGGGGTGAAGCGCAAATTGTGCCCGCAGACAAACTGACGCTGCATCCTGGCGCGCATGTGTTGCATTACGCGAGCACGTGCTTTGAGGGGCTGAAGGCTTTTCGACACGATGATGGATCGATCAAACTGTTCCGCATGGATCAGAATGTGGCGCGCTTGGCCCAAAGCAGTCGCTTGTTGATGTTGCCGGAGATTGATGCGGAGCAAGTGACGGATATGATTCGTCGAATTGTCGCGCAATACGCGGCGGATGTACCCGCGCCTCCTGGTTCCCTGTACATTCGTCCAACGCATATTGGTACTGAAGCGTGTATCGGTAAAGCGGCGTTACCCTCAACGCAGTCCATGCTGTATGTGTTGCTCTCACCGGTAGGTGACTATTTTGCAAGTGGCAGTCGCACCCTGCGTGTCTTATTGGAATCGCATCAAAGTCGCTGTGTGGCGCATATGGGGCGGGTAAAAAGTGGTGGAAATTATGCCAGTGCCTTGCAACCCATTGTTCGCGCGCGTGCAGNNNNGTGCAGAAGTCCAGGCGGATCAAGTGCTGTTTTGTCCGGGTGGTGATGTGCAAGAAACGGGTGCTGCGAATTTCTTATTGATGGATGGCAACGAAATCATAACCAAGGCGCTTGACAGCACTTTTCTTCATGGCATTACGCGTGATTCGATTTTGACCTTGGCGCGTGATCGAGGCATGACGATTTCGGAGCGTGCTTTATCCATTGATGAACTGCTGGAGCGATCTCGAAAACCCGGTACTGAGGCTGCTCTTTCTGGCACCGCTGCTGTGTTGGCGCCAGTGGGAACCTTGATTTACGAAGGTAATGAAATTACCGTTGGTTCAGGACGAGAAGGACCGATGACAATAGGCTTGCGTGAAGCATTGAATTCGATTCAGTGGGGGCGCACCGAAGATCCATATGGGTGGGTTCAACCCTTGTGATGGCGTCCCCCACGGGAATTAGAGTATTGATTTGTCATTTTTGTTCTGAAACTGCAAATGAAAGATTGTGAGAGCGTGTTGCTTAAAAGGCTTGGTGCTGCGCACGCTCCAACAAGGCTTGCATTTTTTCTCCTGCCGTGACACTGCCTTCGTCGCGCTGCCACTCGATGTATTGCGAGCACAGTGCGGCGACTTCCGCTTTTCCCGACAATGCTTTCAAATCGTGCTCGTCTCGCACGCCAAAGCCGACAGCGAGCGGTAAAGTGGTGTGCTGACGGATGCGTTCTAAATACGCGTCAAAAGCCTCACCCCATTTGGTGCGCGCGCCCGTGACGCCAAGGCGCGAGACTACGTACAACATGCCCCGGGCGCTGCGACAAATGCGCGTGAGGCGTTCGGAGTCGGTGTTGGGGGTTACCATTAAAATGGGGGCCAGATTCAGACGATCCAGCAGGGGCATATGTGGTTCGATTTCTTCGACGGGTAAATCGGGGATGATCGTGCCTTGGATCCCTGCTTCGGCGGCATCGCGGAATAACGCTTCGAGGCCGTATCGATACAATGGGTTCAAGTAACTCATAAGAATAAACGTGACGTTGGGGTGTTGTTGCGAAACGCGCTTGGCCAGATCTAAGGCAGCTTGGACGCTCCCGCCGGTTTTTAATGCTTCGTAGCACGCGTTGACCAGTGTGTGCCCATCGGCGATGGGGTCACTAAAAGGGACTTGCAGTTCGATGAGGCGAACACCGGCTTTGACGAGACCCGCAATGGCGATTTCATTTTCCGCTAGGCTGGGGTAAGCGACCACAGCATGGGACATTACTTGCAATTTGGCGTGTTGTTTTGGAAATTTTTTTGGAAACATGGCGTTTACCGCTCCCTTTATCTCACTTTGAGTCGTCGTTGGTCGCTGTGTCGGTCATCAGTTGCTGACTGCGTGTGGCTTCACGTTGTAAAAATGCGGCCCATTCGGGTTGTGGAAACGCGCGCGCGATATTAAAAATATCTTTATCGCCGCGTCCGCTGAGATTTATTACGATGTGTTGATCAGGGCGTAGTTGTGCGGCGCGTTTGAAGCCACCGGCTAAGCCATGGGAAGATTCTAATGCGGGAATAATGCCTTCGGTCTTCATCAAGCGTTGAAACGCTTCGGTGACTTCTAAGTCTGAAGCGCGCGCGGGGATGACGCGACCGATTTCACTGAGGTGGGCGAGAATGGGGGATACACCAACGTAATCCAAACCGGCGGCGATGGAATGCGTGTCACCCAGTTGACCATCGTGATTTTGTAGAAAGAGCGTTTTGTAACCTTGTGCGATGCCAGGCTCTCCGGTATTGGGCATCAGTCGCACGGAGTGAGCGCCGGGCTCGGTGCCGAAGCCTCCGGCTTCAACGCCAACGAGCGACACCGATTCGTCTTCAAGGAAAGCGGCAAAGGCGCCCATGGCGTTTGAGCCGCCGCCCACGCAGGCCACGACTTCGTCCGGTAATTGTCCCGTTTCAGCCAAACACTGCGTGCGTATTTCTTTTGAAATAACCGATTGAAAGTATGTGACCAGTTCGGGAAATGGCGCGGGGCCACACGCGGTGCCCAGGACATAGTGTGTGGTTTCCACGGAGGCGGCCCAATCCCGCAGGGCTTCGTCTAAAGCTTCTTTTAGCGTGCGTGCTCCAGTAGTGACGCTGACCACATTCGCGCCGAGTTGTCGCATCCAAAACACGTTGGAGTACTGCCGCTCGATGTCGTCCGCACCCATGTAAATGGTGGCTTCAAGACCCAAGCGTGCGGCCATGATGGCGGTGGCCAGTCCGTGCTGACCCGCACCGGTTTCCGCAATGACGCGCTTTTTCCCCATGCGTTGAACCAGTAGCCCTTGCCCCAGTACGTTGTTTATTTTGTGAGCGCCGGAATGATTCAGATCTTCACGCTTGAGCCATATTTTAGCGCCGCCTATCTCCTTGGAAAGTCGATGTAATGGCGTGAGTGGGGTAGGGCGACCACTGAAGGCTTGTGTCAAGGTGAGGTATTCGTTCCAAAAGGACTCATCTGTACGGCAGGCTTCGAAGAGGGTTTCCAGTTCTGTGAGTGCCGGAAGTAGAATTTCGGGGACAAAACGTCCTCCGTACTGGCCGAAGTAGCCTTTGTCGCTTTTTACGCGATTGTCTAACATGTAACCTCCCGTAAAACGGTAACTGTATCAAGTGGCTAGAGCGTTTTATACCCGTGTGCGGTTCCGTGAACAACATGTGGTGTGTGATAAACTGCCCAGAGCCCATAGAATTAACTAAACGGTTTAGTTAATTCTATGGCATTAGGTTTGAGGGTGCAAGTTTGGGGTGGTTTTTGACCGATCTGACGGTAAGGCCACTCAAAAATGATGACAGCTAACAGGCCGATAATGATTGAAAACCACAACGTTGAAAGACGAATACCGATTGCGGCAAGTACCGCCATATCAATACTGATGTCGTTGGCGGAAAGCACTCCAATAAGAGTCGCTTCGGTTGAGCCAATTCCGCCTGGCATCAGGGAAGCAGCGCCCGCCAGTAGCGCAATGGGGTAAATGGATATCGAGATAAAAAAGGGAATATCCAATTGCAACTGATTCAGTAGGTAAACAAACGACAGGGCGCAGAGACTCCAGGCGCTAATGCCAAGAAAAAATGAGACAAAAACATCGAGCGGATTTGCCCAGAGACGGCATCCCACCAGTCCATCGCGCAGCGTTTGAATCAATTTTGATAATCGTTTTGTGTTTATAATACGTAAGTAAGCGATCAGTCGATTGAGAGGATAGGGATTTAAAGAGACAGCAATGATGGTAGCCAAACACAACAAGACAAAACCAAAAACGATAGCGAACAAGAAAACATCGAATTGGTTGACGCACAAGACGGCCAGAAACAGCACTGCGAACAGGTCGAAAGCCCGTTCGTATACGAACGCTGACAAAGTTCGAGCGGGCGTAATGCCCATCGGTGATAAATAGCGGATGCGAATTAATTCGCCCACTTTTCCAGGTGTTGCAGTAAATGCAAACCCCGCCAGATAGGCGAGAAAACTTTTGGCAGGCGCTGGGCTGTGTCCGGCGCGAACAAGCAGCCACTGCCAGCGTGCGAATCGAATCAGATGGCTCAACATCGTCAACATGATGGTCATTGGTAAGATCGACCACACGCTTAACATGCCTGAAAAAACATGCTGTTTTGCATCAACCCAAATCAAGGCAGACAGGTAGAACAGCGTGATCAATCCAAAGCCCAAGAGACTGGGTTTTAATTTCATTTTTGGTGCCTATCGAAAAGAAAAATATTTGTGCCCCAAATAACTGGTAAACACGGGCGCGGCAATGCCAATTGCGTGTGCCAGCTCGTTTGGATAAGCGTGAAAATGTATTTTGGGAAAAAAATAGTATGCCAGTCCCATGCTGATGATCCACGTTTGCGCAATGGCAAAGAGGTTAATCAAAGCGAAGTAGATGGCGGAGTGATGCCACGGCTGTTGACTTTCCGTAAAGACGAAGATTTTGGCTAGAATAAACGCGGTAATCATGCCGGTGATGTAGGCCACCACGATGGCGAATGAGAAATCAAGCCACTGATTGTAGAATATGCGACTACTAAAATTAACCAGCGCGGCAAGTCCCCCCGTCATCAGAAACAGTAGAAATTGTTTTGATTTGAACGGCTGGATCATGCCGTCGCGTCCTGAGCCAGTTTTCGACCGAAATCAATACTTTCCGAAATGCCGCGATCTTCCGGGTAGTAGTAAGACGTGTCAGCGACCCACAGTCCTTTGATGGGCAGAGCTGTAGGCGGGAGTTTGTTTAAAAAGCCAGGTTCACAAATGGGTTGCGCGTAACGGTAACGACT
>JARRRL010000046.1:0-11736 GCA_037380725.1 Gammaproteobacteria bacterium
CATAGCTCATTACGTGCAAGCTCGTTACGTACAAACGCTTGCTACGCGCCAAACACGAACGCGCAATCACAAGCTGACAACTCAAAACAAGTACACACAGCAATACAGGCACACACAGGAAGTGCTGATCCACGACACACTCATCTCGTAGATCAGCATTCGGAAAGATTCAACAGATGAGTTGGAGGAACACGCTATCGACACGCCTCCTCCTTTTGTTTAATCAAACTGTATTTAATAAATACTGTATTTAACAAAAGAAATGCGCTAGTGATTCCCGTAGGACGCCTGATGATCATGGTGCCCAGGCTGACCGCCACTGCGCTCAGTATTACGCTCGTTGAAATCACCACCGTGCGAACGTGGATTGCGGGCAGGCACCACGGTAGAAATGGCGTGTTTGTAGACCATTTGGCTAACCGTATTTTTAAGCAATACCACATATTGGTCAAACGACTCAACTTGGCCTTGTAACTTAATGCCATTGACGAGAAATATTGAAACAGGAATCCTTTCCTTTCGCAAAGCATTTAAAAAAGGGTCTTGTAACGAGTGCCCCTTGGACATACCTTTGTCTCCCAGGTGTTATTTTTAACCAGCGCTCACGCGCTGAGGCATAACGGCAAATGCACAACAACAGGTACATTCCACCAAATTAAACGATTCAACGCACTGAGAAAGAATTGGATCCGCCTACTGACTCCGCGTCACAGGCTCGGATCGTATCAAAAGACGAAATAAAGCCATAAGCGAACACAGCACTCCATAACCATTCGCTTCGCTTAGGCTCACCTCACTGAGGTCTACTCGCCCGATACCCCCCTCACAGTACCAAAAATTAAAACATTCACCCCGCCATTGCATTTCGCAACCACACATTCTCTTTTGAGCCTAAACCCGATCAACGCAAAAAGCCAGCAACCGCTTGATGCACCGCTCTGGCCGTAAGTGTAACATCGGACGCCACCACCGTCAGCCCTGGCCAACTGCGTAACCACGTCAATTGTCGTTTTGCCAATTGACGTGTCGCCGCTACGGCGCGGTCTACAAAAGTGTCGTAATCGTAATCACCGCGCAAATGGCCCCACGCTTGCCGATAACCCACACAACGTATGGCGGGCAGGGTTTCATGCAAATCGCCGCGATCATACAATTGTTGCACCTCCCGAAGGAAGCCCGAATCGAGCATTACTTTAAATCGTTTAGCAATCTTCTCGTGCAACCCCAAGCGATCTTGAGGCATTAAACCCAATATCAAGGGCTCATAATCAAAATTTTTGTACGCCTGCATGGTCAAACGACCCAAATGCGCCGATCCCGCTGCGGCGGGGTGCGTCGCTCCTTTTAATAATAAATCAGAAAACGGTTGCCCAGTTGTCCAACACACTTCCAACGCACGCTGTAAACGTTGCGCATCATTTGGGTGCAAACGCGCCGCCGTAGCCGGATCCACCTCCTGCAGCAGCTGATGCACATGAGGCCATCCCGCCGACTCCGCCAACGCAGCAATGCGGGCACGCACGACCGCATCGGCTTTTGGCAATACCGCCAAGCCCCCTAACAAGGCTTTCGCATACAGCATCGTGCCACCCACCAGCAACGGAACGCAACCTCGACGCGTCACATCAGCCATCAAAAACGTGGCATCCTCCACAAAAGCCGCAACGGAATAGGGATCCGCCGGATCTCGCACATCGATCAAGTGATGCGGAATCCCGTTTCGCTCACTCCATGTTGGCTTCGCTGTACCGATATCCATACCGCGATACACCAACGCCGAGTCAACACTAATGATCTCCATGGGCCACTGCGTCGCTAAGGTAATCGCCAATTCGGTTTTACCCGCCGCCGTCGGTCCCAATAAAAAAATGGCAGGGGGTTTCACGGAATCTGGCGTTGCATCAGACGCCACACCGGAGGACTCATCGACATCGCTCACCTCATTGCCCTCGCCAAAACCAGTGATCCAGATCCCGCCACGTTTTCAACACCCACGTTGGACGCCCGTGGTTACACTGACCACCCCGCTCCACAGACTCCAAATCACGCAATATCTGGTTCATCTCTGGCAGCGTCAAGTGGTCATTGGCGCGTACGGCGGCATGACACGATAAAGTCGCCAATACCTGATTCACCGAGTGCTCAAGTCGATCCGACTCATCAAACACCATCACATCCGCCAACACATCCTTGATCAAGGCGGACACATCTGCCCCTAATAAAATAGCTGGCATACTCAGAATTTCCACTGTTTCTGGGCCACGACGCACGACTTCAAATCCAAATTCAGCAAAGCGCTCCGCTTGCTCAACCGCACACGTCGCTTCCGGCTCTGAAACCGTCAACACAATGGGAACCAACAAGCGCTGTTGCGCCAAATTACCCGCTCCGTATTGCTGCTTAAGCCGTTCGTAACCAATGCGCTCGTGTGCAGCGTGCATATCCACCACAATCAAACCTTCTGCACTGTGAGATAAAATATATACACCGTTTAACTGTGCCAGAGCAAACCCCAAGGGGGGTATATCGGTCGGTGGTATTTTCGATAACTCACCAACAGGCAAGCCATCCTCACCCTGCACTGCCCCTCCTGTCGTTTTCAATGACGCCGGAACGTCCCATGACGGTGACCCCAAACCAAATGGGTCATCGGGTACCGACAAATCGGATGCACCAGTCACACGAGAAACCGCAGCACCTGGTGCACGACCTCCAGATCCCGCACCACCGGCCCGCATCTGGCCACCGCTTCGCGCCAGCCAGTCTGTTCTAGACGATCCCATAGACGGCAAGCCTGTGGCGGGGATGTCCAAGCCCAAGGGTTGCGGCGTCATTTGGAGCGGTTCACCCAGCGTCTCCACATCCGAGACCGCATGCATCGCCTGTTGTTCAGGTATTTGTTCAGACATATGTTCAGAGATTGGCTCAGACACTTGTTCAAACGCCACTTGCTGTTGCATTTGCTCCGCAGGCCGCACATCAGCCAAGGCACGACGCAGCACACTGGTTATAAAACCGTGTACATCCCGACTGTTCCGAAAGCGCACTTCCTGCTTAGTTGGATGCACATTCACATCCACCCACTCCACTGGCAAAGTTAACGACAACGCAAACACCGCTTGTCGCCCATGATGCAACACATCGGCATACGCCGCACGAATCGCGTGAGACACCAATTTGTCACGAATGGCACGATTGTTTACAAAAAAGTATTGCTGATCAGCCTGCGCGCGCGCTTGAGCGGGCAAACCGATCCAACCACGCAAGGCAAACGGTTCACGCTCGACATCAATTCGCAATGCCTGAGCGGCGAAATCCGAACCCAACAGCGTACTCAAACGTCGCTGTTGATCCGCTGGGTTCATCGCTGGACGCAAACGAAATACGTCTTTACCGTTGTGCGTTAACGTAAAAGCCACCTCAACATGACACAAAGCTAATTGTTTCAGCAGCTGCTCAATATGAGTAAATTCTGTGCGTTCTTTTTTCAAAAAATGCCGCCTTGCCGGCGTATTAAAAAACAGATCGCGTACTTCCACCGTTGTGCCAACCGGGTGCGCAGCGGGTGATTCCTGCAACTCAACGTGCGTCCCTTCGCAACGAATGGACCACCCCGCCTCCGTATCCGCTTGACGACTGGTAATACTAAAACGGGAAACCGCACTGATACTGGCCAAAGCTTCCCCGCGAAAACCCAGCGTACCAATTTGGGATAAATCATCCAACGATTGCAGTTTGCTGGTCGCGTGACGTTGCACCGCAAGCGGCAACTCATCTTGAGCGATACCAGCCCCATCGTCACGAACGCGCAACAGTCGATGCCCACCCGATTCCACATCCACCCAAATGGAACGCGCGCCCGCGTCTAAACTGTTTTCCACCACTTCCTTTACGACCGACGCCGGTCGTTCCACCACCTCCCCTGCCGCAATTTGATTGGCCAACAAAGGCGGTAAAATGTGTATTTTTGTCATATTCCTCACGCGTCACATCAAAAGAAAAAAGGGGTAAAAAAGATCAAAAAAGATCAAAAAAGAAGTCAAAAAAGGTCAAAAAAAGACCCGAACCCTTAACCCTACCGATAGGGCCGAATCCCATCGAGTCAGTATCGAATACTGTGCCAAATATTGTGCCGGAATAAACGATTTCCATAAGAGAAATCATGATCAAACCGTAAGCCACATTGCGCGTATCGTCTCTGCTCACCATGTCTCTGCTCACCATGTCTCGGTGCACCATATCTCAGTGCACTCTGTCTCAGTACAATCCGCGCAAGCGCCTTGCCTACCCGTTCATGCACAAGGGCTGTCGGGTGAATCTCATCAAAAAACACAAACTGATCCGCGTTCTCACCGTTCTGACAGGCAGGATGAAAACGTTGAGTTTGCTGAGAAAAACACGCTTCGCGAGTATAAACCAGTCCCAATCGATCCGCCTGGTCCAGCAGATTACGGAAATAGCCAAACAAGTCGAATTCAATTATTTCAATATCGCGCCCCATTTGAAAACGCAAGGACCTCGCCAGGTGATGCAGCCCGGCACGATACTGCCGACTCAAGCTATGCGCACGACTGATAACACGATCATCGCCACAACTATCGGCCATAAGTCGCGTCTCAGGTATCGCACCAATATCCGGTGCATTAATTAACAGAAAAGTACGTGCTCCAGACTGAGTCAACGAAATCACGGCTTCACGCACCCCTTGCAATGCCTCGTGAAGCATCGATTGGGCCTGATGCCCCTCATCAGCATCGCGTGCATTTCGCACATCATTGCCACCGATAAACAGGACATACAAGGCATCCGAGGGCGCCGTAAAATTGTGGTTCGTCTGAAAACTGATGACTTGCGCCGTCAAGTCAATCGCATCATCGCCTGCCGCATCGGCATCCACCACCGCATAATTGGTCCCGTTCTCCGGCCCAATCAGATGCAAGGACGCCTCAGCATCCAAACCCAAAGCGGAAGCCATCACATCAACCCCCACAGGACCATTACTGACGCGATTCATGTAGTACGGAAACGGAAACGCGCCAACCACCGACGCCAAATTACCGGTGTCCGATAGACTGTCGCCAAAAATATACACGCTACTAAAGCGTGATGCGACTTCGATTTCCTCGTCCTCATCCCCCACCACATCCGCCGATCGCACCGCACTGGAAAACCCCAAAGCCAGAAATAAAAAAACAAAAATGTAATGCGTTCCACTGGACTTCTTTTCGTGACAACCCTTCTTCATCCCTGATAACCTCTCCTGATAATCTCATTCCTGATAATCTCATTCCTGATAACCGCATTCCTGATAAACAGGGGACCGCACATCATCCAGCACAAGCCCCACCATCACCACAAGCGCCGCCATCAGCGCTGGCGCCACTCAAATATCCAACACCGTCCCCTCCATATCCAATACTCGTACTTCCATCTGCACCTCCCCGTAGGGCATTAAGCGACGCATTCAATATACCCCCACCCGCCGCCAGCGCAATGGTGTTCAACATGACGTCTACCGCATCGTCCGTAAAAGTATCACGATCCAGCCGCGATCTTTCGCAATACATCAAATACGCATATCGAATGTATCGCTCATTCAATTTCAAATCATCAACGGTTTTGGCTACTTGATTGGGAGTATAGGGACCAGACCCACCGTAACGCTTGGATAATGCAGGGGGGAGTTTTCGCAGGTATTTCCGGATTGCTAACCGTTCACCGAGCATGACATCACCTCCTGTCAATACGACCTTTAGTCAATACGCTCTTTGGCGGCAAGCTCTGTTCAAATCTGTTAAAACCCATTAATAAACAGAAACCCAATTGCCGCATGCTTTTATTGATCTTACTTATTGACTACACCTATCGAACCCATTGACCTTCCCACATTCTAAAAGTGTCTGCAAGCATATCGACTTGATCAAATAATACGCTCACAGAACACTCGTAACACATCAGCCATCACGCCCACCTCATTCAACGGCACTTGCTCAAGATCACAGATCCACATAGAATGTCGAAACACGCAAACCAGCTTCAACCACATAGCATCAGTCGACCATGACAAGTGATAATAAAATAACCATCCTGGATGGTGGCATGAGCCGAGAACTGCAACGTATCGGCGCACCGTTTCGACAACCCGAATGGTCAGCGCTCGCCTTGATGGAAACACCAGCGCTTGTCAAAGCAGTTCATAAAGCATTTATCACCCACGGCGCTCACGTCATCACAAGCAACAGTTACGCGCTCGTACCGTTTCACATCGGTACCGAACGGTTTAAACAACACGGTCAAGCGCTAGCAGCTCGCGCTGGCGAAATGGCACGCGACGCGGTGATAGAGACAGGAACACAAAGCACAACTCGGGTCGCTGGCTCGATCCCTCCTTTGTTTGGTTCCTATCGCGCTGATTTGTATGAACCGGATCGCGTGACGGAAATCGCTGGCCCCCTGATTGAAGGACTCAATCCCTACGTCGACGTGTGGCTGTGCGAGACCCAAAGTATCATCGACGAAGCCCAACGCGTAAAACGCTTAATTGATCAGATAGACACGGAACATAAACCGGTGTGGACTGCGTTTACCTTGATTGATTACGAACCAACACCGGAACCCCTATTGCGTTCAGGCGAACGCGTGGAAGACGCGGTCAAAGCCATGGCCGACATCGGCATCCGTGCGATCCTATTTAACTGCTGTGTACCCGAAGCCATTCAGGCCGCTTTACGCGTAGCACGTAAGACCTTACAGACTCTCCCGCACACAGGCATTCAAACTGGCGCTTACGCCAATGCCTTTGCGCCCCAAGCTCAAAACGCGATCGCAAATGAAGGGCTTAGCGCGGTGCGACAGGACCTCACCCCAATCGCCTATCGAAACTGGGCGCAACAGTGGCAAAGCGAAGGTGCCAGCATCATCGGCGGATGTTGTGGCGTCGGCGTGAAGCACATTGCTGAACTGGCTCAAACATTCTGTTAAAAACGAATTAAGAGACTCCAAGCCAAGCGCCATTCATTATACTTATACTTCCATTATACTTATACTTTCATTTTATACTTTCAAACTCCCTCACTTTTGAAGCGCCACGCAACATCACAATGGAAGAAGGAACTCACATTTGGACACGCTACAACACGTGGCATTTAGCACTCTGGAATGGCTATCCATCTTATTTATTGTGACGGTGGGCAGCATTACCCTTTGGCTCGTCATCGTCTTCTGGCACGACAAAACCCAACGCGAAAGCACGCTCAAACGCAACTACCCCGTACTGGCTCATTTTCGCTATTTCTTTGAGCACTTAGGAACCTTTTTCCGTCAATATTTTTTCGCGCTTGACCGAGAAGAAATGCCCTTCAATCGCGCCGAACGTTCCTGGGTGTATCGGGCAGCCAAAAATGAGGATTCGACCGTGGCATTTGGCTCCAGCCGCGACCTGCAACCTGCTGGTACGATTTTCTTTGTCAACCATCCTTTCCCAGCACTGGATGAACAGGCCCTCGAGCCCAGTCCCATTACCATCGGGACGGATTGCCCACACCCCTACACCACACGCTCCATTTTCAACATTTCCGCCATGAGTTTTGGTGCCTTATCGATTCCCGCCATTCGAGCACTTTCCAACGGCGCGCGCCAAGCGGGTATCTGGATGAACACCGGAGAAGGCGGTTTATCTCCTTATCACCTCGAAGGCGGAGCCGACATTGTTTTTCAGATTGGCACAGCCAAATTCGGCGTGCGTAAACCCGAAGGGGGTTTCGACGACGCAAAACTGAAAGCCATGGCCGAACACGAACAAGTAAAAATGTTCGAAATCAAATTAAGCCAAGGCGCCAAGCCGGGCAAAGGCGGTATATTACCCGCCGTGAAAGTCACACCTGAAATTGCACGCATTCGCGGCATCCCCGTCGGCGAAGCAGCCATTAGCCCCAATCGACATCCTGAAATTGGAAACATACTCGATCTACTGGCCATGATCAGGCACGTACGAACCGTGACGGGCAAACCCACCGGCATAAAATTTGTCATGGGAGATGAAACGATTCTGGAAGCCTTATGCAGCGCGATTGTGACGCAAGGCGAACACAGCGCGCCCGATTTCATAACACTGGATGGTGGAGACGGTGGCTCAGGTGCGGCCCCCATGAGCCTCATCGACAATATGGGTATGCCCCTCCGAGAAAGCTTACCCTTATTGGACAACGCGCTTAGGCATCACGGCTTGCGAGAACGGATAAAAGTAATCGCCAGCGGAAAACTCATCAACCCATCCGAAGTTGCCTGGGCGCTGTGCACGGGTGCTGACTTCGTCAATTCGGCACGCGGTTTTATGTTCGCATTGGGCTGTATCCAATCCCTACAGTGCAATAAAAACACCTGCCCCACTGGCATCACCACCCACAACCCAAAACTGCAATACGGACTCGACCCGACCAGCAAGTCCGTACGCGTAGCCAATTATGCCCTGAATATGACAAAAGAAATTGGCATCATTGCGCACAGTTGCGGCGTCGCGGAACCACGCCAACTAGCGCGTCATCACGCACGCCTGGTGGATGGGCACGGTAAATCCGTCAGCTTGACGACTCACTATGGTGATTAAATCAGCTGGGGGATTACACAAGAAAGATTAAACAGAATCAAACTCCTTTTGTACTTTAAAGTCTTGCTACGGTCATTGAGTTTCAATTACAAAATTTCAATCGGGCATGGTTAATCCGGGATCTTTAAATATTGATACAGCGTCTCTCGGCTGATACCAAATTCACGCGCAACCTTGGTTTTCTTTTCTCCGGCAGTAACCCTAGCCTTTAATGCGACGATATCTGCTTTGGATAAGGCGCGTTTTCGCCCCTTGTACGCGCCTCGCTGTTTGGCCAAGGTAATGCCTTCTCTTTGACGCTCACGGATTAACGCACGCTCAAATTCTGCGAAAGCCTCCATGACGGAAAGCATCCGATGAGTCATTGGCAAATCATCACCGGTAAACGTTAAATGTTCTTTAATGAACTCGATGCAAACGCCCCGCTGAGTCAATGAATCCACGATGCATCGAAGATCATCCAGATTGCGCGCCAGACGATCCATGGAATGGACCACAACGGTATCACCGTCTCGCACATAATCGAGTAGCGCCTCAAGCTGCTCGCACTTCGCGTTTTTCCCAGAAGCTTTATCCGTGAAAACACGATCAAGATGCACCTCTTCAAGTTGATGCTCCGCATTTTGATCATAAGTGCTGATTCTGATATATCCCACGCGCTGACTATTCATTACTTAACCTATAAAAGACTTAACCTATGCCAGCCAAAGTGTCAGGTTAAAGACTGAATCACTATCATATAAATATCAATAAAAATATAAGCTTGCCTCAATTATGACCTGGGCTGCCCGTTTTGACTCATCCAAAATATGTATTTATAGGGTATACTTAATCAATACATATTCATACATCTTGAACTATTACCCAGTTGAGCATATACTTTGATATATTACAATACACTGAGCTTACACTAAAGAAAAAGCATGGGGTACTGGATATGAGACACACCGCTAAATTATTCATGAATGGCCGTAGCCAAGCCGTTCGATTACCAGCTCATTACCGATTTGATTGCGACGAGGTTTATATTCGACGTGACCCCGAAACAGGGGACGTTCTTATTTCAAGAAAACCTGGATCCTGGGAAGATTTTTTTGAAATGATAGACACCATCACAATTCCGAATGATTTTATGAACGAACGCGATAACGAACCACCTCAAGAACGGGATCTTTTTTAATGTCCGAAACAACGCGATACATGCTGGATACCAACACGGCCAGCTACATCATTAAGGGTGATCCAGCCGCAATACGCGAATACTTGTTACATGTACCGATGGCCAATGTCTGTATTTCCACCATCACCGAAGCCGAGCTTCTGCGCGGTGTGGCCAGAAAGCCAGCTGCAAAGCATCTCCCTATTGCCGTGAAAGAGTTTCTTCTCAGAGTCGAAATTCTTCCTTGGGACTCTTTGGCTGCCAAAACCTATGCTGAACTTCGCACCGCTTGTGAGAACGAGGGCAAATCTCTCGGTAATATGGATATGTTAATTGCTGCCCATTCTAAAGCTGAGGGAACCGTGCTCATCACGAACGATAAAGCGTTTTACAACATTGAGCATCTTTTGATGCTAGAAGACTGGACTCAACCTTTTACGTAACTTTTCGTATCGATAGCTGTAGTTTTTCGAACTGTTGCAGTTTCCCGAACTGTCGCCATATAAACAGAACGATAATTCTCTATGTTGGTGAAGCGGGATAGACAAAGGTGGAAAAGAGAGAGTATCTAATGAAACGGGCGTATCGATAAAAACCTTAATTCAAATAAAAGTCAGCAAAAACTCTGTAGAAGTTGTGTAATACAAACTGATCTTTTCCAAGCAGGTATTCACATTACTTATATTAACTTGGAGTCGACATCACCTATGCCGACACCCATGCACAGCAATACCTTTTAAGCGTGCCCAACTTTATTACCCCATGCAAATAGAGCAACCGTGGCCATTGAAGTAAAAAAAGCCAACCAATGATAAACATTAAATTTTTCTTTAAATATAAACACACCAACAACAACCGACGTCGTAATGATGGACATCACCGCATAGAGAATGTAGCTGGACACGCCGTATCTTGAGTAAAGGAAATAAAACCCAATGTAGGCAAAAAACAGCCCCATACCACTCAGAACAACCCACACCCCATTTTGTTTTAACGAAGCCCAATAATTTACTGACCCTAAAAATGGAGCCGCTGAAATCAAAAAGAATAGACAAACACAAATTGATAATGATATAAATGTAAATGGGTTATCGATGCCCACTGCTTTCTTTTGTCCAGCCGCAAACATGGCATTGCCAATTGCGGCGAGAAGCGCAACGGCCAGTAGACCAAAATAATTCATATGCTTTTACCCACGTTGTTTTCACGCCAGGACCAATTAGCCAGACGAAACCTCACGCATAGACGATGCTCATCTGGCCGATCTTCAGATTGCTCGTAGAATAGAATATGACTGCATTCAATTTTTATTTATTAGCACTCAGCTGCAAACCAACTCAAAGATAAAACAATTACTTTAATAATACTTTATTCTTCCCCATCTATCGCGCTTTTTCTTTCCTGAAAAGAAGTTGTTTTTGCTGTATTTCCATCCACCAAAAAAAGTGTTTTTTCTTCTGTAGGTCGTTCTCCCCGTAAAAAAACCTTTCTTAACTTGTACTTTATAACCAAAACCTTTCCTTTTGGTCTTCCAAAGAAGCCCAGCCTCTGCGCCTACGGGTCCAAATTCTTTAAAAAGCGAAGCTCCACTAGGGAGCGAAACCCCATTGAAAGGATTACTCAGCGCTGGCATTTTAACCATATCAAGCACCTTTCCCATTGACGGCGACCTGAGCTTGAAAGAATTCAACGCCTGTTTTAGCAAATGACTCAGCACAGCACCCAAAGCAGCATTTCCATACAACAATGGTACAGATGGTACTACCGCAGATGACGAGCAAACTCCATTCGACTCGGAGATTTCCGTACTGTTTGCGAAACCAATGGGGTTTGAATTCATTGGTGGATTCGCTAATGAATTCAACTGGGATGGAATTATTATTGGTCTGTGTTCGTGGACAGAACCAGCAATATGCGTCAGGGTTCCAGCTCGAGCAGGATTAGGGTTAGGGTTAGGTTCTGCTTTAAAGGC
>JARRRL010000047.1:0-55887 GCA_037380725.1 Gammaproteobacteria bacterium
CCCTCGCTGCCGACTGAAAGGCGTATTGTCCCGCGTCCGTCACCTCACGATATCTGATTTTCAGGTTCACCACGTCTCGCAACAAGGACACCTCTTGCCGACCGGATACCACAAGCGTTGGATTAGGCTTACTGACCACGGTATTAGAGCACGTTAAGGTTTCGTCTACCAAAAATAATTCAACAATAGCCACCTGATTCGGCCTTACCACCTCACCACGGCAATCACGAATGTTGTTCGTGCTGGCGCCCGTGAATCGAAATCGCACCGTATCGCCACTCACCGCATTCTCCGTTCCACCCAATACTTGCCCTGTTGCAAAGAGATGCGTGTCATCCGCGAGAAATGTACTCGCGAAATCACTCCCATATGTCACCGATTCCCGATACCCCGCACGACCCACAACCGATTGCAATTCCCGAAACGTATACAGCGCATTGTCATACAATTCGCTGACTTGAAAAGCCAAGACATCCACCTTACGTGTGATGGCGTACAATTGGATCGCACCTGCAATTAACATCGTCATCAAGGTCGCCGCGATCATCAGTTCAACTAATGTAAGTCCTCGCTGTACTCGCCAGTAAGCTCGCCTCCCCTCAGCGGTTTTACACCCGAAGCCTTGAATCGCACACGCACCACGCTCACCCATCACAAACAATTTCCTAGGTTCTCACACACAATCGTGGACAGCTCGTAACAATGCTTCGCACACGCCTCAGGGAGTGCTCCACCCGTTTGCTCCGTGGCATCCCACTGAATCCGTATCAACAGCTTATTCGCATCCCTTGGATCACCTGGTGGCGGATCAGCCGGGATATACCGAACCGCCGCCACCACATCTTTGCCGATAAAGTCGAGCAATTGCTGTTGAAACAAATACAGATCCAATGCAGCAATTTGTCTCCCCGTACAAAAAGTATTCACACACGCCTGAGGCAATGCGGCGGACGCCAAAGTCGAGGTTCCATCAGCATTGAGCGTATAATCATAGGCCCCCTCGTTAAGAGAAGTCGCATTTGTTCTAGCATTGATGACTAAATTGTCCGCTGCCAAGATCGTTGCAGCGCGATAGCGCGATGCCTGAGCATTCGACAGCACCAATTGATGTAAATAAATACCTCCCGCAATACACATACTCACCAAAAATAACGCCACCGCGACTTCAAATAAGGAAAAACCCTGAGCACCTCTCACAAACACCTCGCCCCATCCCTTAACGTGATTACGCCAGACGAAATCACTTCCAGTATTCTTTGATTAAACGACGTACCCGTATTGAGCCTACACAATGTAGCGGTAAAGGTATTCGGATTAGATGGATCTGTGGTACGCAAATGCCCGGTGTGCTCAAAAACAAATTGTGTGGCGTTCGCCGTCACTTGAACATCGTCAATTTGGATGCGCTTGAGTACACTCTGATCAAAACTGTTCGCATTGGGCTCCAAAGCAATCATCAACCAAAATGCGGAATTATCACTGGTTGACGTGCAATTTTCCTGTGTTTCAGACGCAACACGGCATACCGTAACCGGATAACCCCGACTGATCGCTTCACCACGCGCCAGCTTAAAAAACTTCACCAACAAGCGCTGCTCTTTCAACAAATCAGTGTCTTCGATAAGATTTCGAAAACTTGTCCCAGCCAACGCCGATATCACCGCAACCACCGACAAGACCACCAGTAATTCAATCAACGTTATTCCCAAAGTGGATTTGAAGGTTTGAAATAGACAGCGCTTTCCTGACATCACTGCACCACATTGAGGTTTTTTCGCGTTGACGGCGCAACGAGACGAAAACCGATTCCAAGCGCACTCGATCCCGAAGCATCCGATCGTGATACAAATGCATCCGTTTTATCCCAAGAACCCGGATGAGAAACAACCTGCGGCACGCTGATCGTCGCTTGATCGAAACTGATACCTGCCGGCGACACGGCGCCAGCCCCAGCTACAGTCACCTTATCGGCACCATCGAACACACCATCTCCGTTCAAATCCAATGTAGGCTGTGGGGATTGTAAGCCCAGTCGCTTATCCAAAAACATCAACCAACCTGTCGCTTTTCCCGTACAAGCGCCTCCATAGTTATCGGGAATGACACTGCTGAAGAAGATCTGATCGCCCAACAGTGCAGGATGACTGATCACTCGCTCACCCTCCTCGGGTAAAGACAGGTACCATCCATTCGCCCTTTCATCGGTGTTTACGCGTTTCAGTACACGGTAATTCGCTTGCTCTCCCTGAATGGAGACAGTGCCCTGCTTGTCCATCATAATATGATTAAGCGTACCAAGCTGAACCGTTCGGGGTGAATCCGTGTTCACCTTCACAGCGTAAAAATGCTGCGTGATGCTATTAAAATCAAAATGATCGCTTTCCGTTAAATACTGACCACTGCCCACGTAAACTTGTATGGTGTTGTGATCAATGCGATCAATAGCCGGTCGAGTCCAGACGGGTTGGTGATCCGCTGTCGCAAACAATAAGGTAGGCGCGGCGGTGATGTGCATGAGATCGAAATACCAACATTGCCCAAAACGATCGCACGCGATCGCCACATCCGCCGTACCATCCGCATTCAAATCCAGGACATTGGGCGTCCCCAGTCCATTACCGCGTCCATCATTTGGTTGATCAGACGGTGCCACCGTGTGCACAATCCATTGCTTTGTTTTATCCTCCAGATCAACCATGATCAACGTGGCTTTTTGATCGGCATCGACTTTCGGAAAACCATTCCCGAAAATCGCTACCCAGCGATAGCGGGGATTATTGGCGGAAGATTGTGGATCTTGAATGCGCACAATACTGGCATCTGCTAAGGTCAAATTCAGATCAGCACCCGTGATATCATCCTGATTTAATTCCCACAGCACGCGTGGACTGTGGGAGTCATCCAATACGGTGTCGTATCCCAAATCCACCGCTGCCAGACAATTCCCACCCACACCACAAGTCACCACGCCAACTGTTGTCCAAGCCTGATGAATAAACGCATCCCCAATCGTAATGGCGCCATCCAGTGTATATTCATGCACTTCATCACGATGCGCCGTGATGGGGAGCTTGCCGATCGCATTTTGCAGTATATAAGCGAACGTTTCCTCTCCCGTTGCTAGATCCGTGAATCGCAATACGCCATCATTGCCACACGTAACGACATAAGGTGTGCGATTTTGGGTTTGCTCGCGAAACGCCACATGCGGCGTTTCCGAACCATTTTGGTACGTCTTCAAACGCACGAGAGAAGGCCCAAGCAATTTGGGCTCGCAAAACACCGAGTCGCCAAAAATGTTGTCTCGATTCTTGAAATCACTGCTCGATTCCGCGCTGGCCTCACCGAGGTGATAGCGGATAAGCTGCTCAACAAACTCATCATCCGTACCTGAAAAACTGGAAAATAGTGGCTTTTTATCCAAAATCTGCTGTTTCTGTACGGTTGATAATTGCGAACTGGACCAAGCAACACTTGTACCATTCGGTAAACTGGTTTTGATCAAGCGTGCGTTTTGGGCTCCACCCGCGGCACCGCGTCCAACTCGATTCGCCAGCCGGGCTTCCGCTGTATCGGACCAAGCTGTAGGCGCAGGTGTTGTTGGTCCCGCATTCGTATTGGAATTCGTATTGGAATTGGAACCCAGAGCAAGCGGATGAGCTTGCAGCGATCCCCCCCAATTCCCCTTCGTGTTATCGTAGGTCGATTGCACCAATAACCAATGATCATTGACCTCTCCCACAATAAAATTACGAGGTGTGACATCATTTTCTTGCGAAAAAGCGATTCCTCCAATCTCGTCGATGGGTGCCGGACACTTTCCGCCGGCACTGAGGCTCCGCAACTCACCAAGCGAGTACTGATAATACACCAACTCTTTGGATGCTAAGAAAGAACCGTTAATTCCATTTCCATTCCCATCAATCAAGCGGATATTGCCGTTAGCCGCTACGACAATGGCGTTCAGAATCGTATAGCTGCTTTCATACGGGTGAGAAGGACTGATGAAATCACCATTCTCGGCGTAAATAATAATATTTGAAGCATCGCCATTTTGATTCCAAGTGATTAAGGATGACGAGGGAATCGGAAAACTGGGCAAATTCGGTATACCCCACATGCTGTTCGACGTAAATTTTATCCCATTTTTCAACAGCAGGTACACGGGCTCTCCCGCCGCATTCACGTTCACTTTAAAATGAATACCCGTGCATTCTTCTAAAAATAAGTCATCCAGATAATACGTTCCGCTGTACAAATTGATGGTCAGATTATTACTTTGGCGAATGCGAACTCGACCGTAAAAGCCAGGATTCAAATCCATTTGTGTTGAGTTTTTCCACTGAAACAACGTTTCGCTTGCGGGCGGTGACCACGAGGAAAACGGTGTGACCCCTGAATCCGTATCCCCGCTATACCGGGGAACGTCGCACGCTGTGTACGGAATACCGGAATTTGTCACGATCGCCCGGCCATTGGTGTTGGGCGAGCCAATCGGTATACCGGTGTACGTGCCAGCAGTCACCAAGCAATCCTTCCCTGCGGGTACATCCGCACATAGGCTAGGCCTGTTAACAAAATGCGGTGTATGCTGCGCTAAGCCAATCGTCACCGTTCCCCGTACGGTACCTTCCCAAAATTCGGATTGATTGGTGGCGCTGCCACCCACAATGACATTACCCAACACATTGGGGTTGTCACGAAACGACAGAAAACCTTCCGCATAGACATCGCCTTCCCGTACCCAAGATGGGTTATCGTACAACCACAAGCCGGTATCGCCATCACCACCTGAATACAACGCAACACCGCTTATACACGGCAGCACCGTGAATTCAGGTGAAGCATGCGCCATGACGGTAAATAAGGTGAATAAGACAGTCCAGAAGAGCGTAATAAGACCATTTACAACTTGAAATAACACGTTATTCTGATTACGCATTCGAAATCGCGTTACGCGCTGATTGTCTAAGCACCGTTCGGTTAGCTTGTAACACACATTACTCTGACCATTACACTGGCAGCAATGATAGCGGTATAATCGCCTCATAATCGTACAACTGCTTATATTGTCATGTGGAGAGAACTATCCGCCCTAGGCAACTGACCCCAGCATACAGTCGCAGCGGATTCCGAGGTCGCTATTACATTTGTCAACCATGTTTATTAATGTAGTCGATACTGGCGTATTCAGCCTACTTATGTGTTCGAGATGTGCTGTTCGAGATGTTCGAGAGGTAATGCGATTCTTAGCAGAACACGGCAAGTCTTGCTATACTATCCGAGTTTGGAACATTATCACTGTACACAAATGTACACACAAGATTTCCCTTGCCTTTGCCGCCAAAGCAAGGAACACCGAACCCAATACAATTACCAACCGTTATTTTCAGCCAACGACTTTCAACCAGTTACTTGCTTTTTACTTTCAACGAACTACTCAATTTTATCCGCCAACTACAAAAAGAGAGCCGTCATGACATTAGGAAACCGATCCTACGAAGAAAAACGCAGTTTTATCCGCATGAAGATTGATGCAATGGTGAGCTTCAGCATCGAAGGTAAAAACGAACGGTATGAGGGTCGATGTAAAAACATCAGCGGTGCCGGTTTGTTACTGGAAACGCCCAAAAAAATTCCCCTTGGCACGCGCATCAATGTGATCATTCCATCGGAAAATTCTACCATTGACAACCTGAGCGCCACGGTGGACATCACGCGCGTTACACCACAGCCGGATCAACATTCCTACGAACTCGCCGGGGTCATCACTCAAATCAAGCCCTAACTCATAGCCAATCCCAAGCTCATATCAATACCCAATAGAGCGCCACGGTTACCGAATAAAACGTCATCAAGCCACCAGTCAAGCGGGCCACCGTATAGGATTACTCATGAGACGCCCTTTTGTACTGATGCTTTGCTTTGTCCTCGTGGCTTTTATGCACCGGTGCGCTCTGGCAGCCACATCACTCCCCGCCTTCCTCGACACGTGCCCAAGCGCTCCGATACTGCCCTTCTCCGCTTCAGCTCAATCCACGGTACAGCGCATTCACAATGAAAACGAATTACAGCACGCCATCAAAAACCTGAAACCCCATACAACATTGCTGTTGTCCCCGGGTACGTATCTCCAAAACACTTTATATCCATCATGATCACGTCACCATTCGCGGTGAAAAAAACGAGTGCACCAGCACCTCGCTCCTTGGACCCGGCATGGAAGCGCCGTACGGTGCTACACCTCATGGCATTTGGAGCGATGCCGCACACCTTACGATCGCAAATCTCACCCTGCAAGACGTGTATTACCATACCATTCAGTTCGCACCGAAGGCCGATGAGCCTCTGGTGTATCATGTCAAATTGATCGACTCTGGCGAACAATTTATTAAATCGAGCCCCAGCACGTATGGCCAGGGTGTGAACCGGGGGCGCGTCGCGTATTCCATATTGGCTTACACGAATGGCCCTTCCACCGCCGATCACGGTGGTGGCAGCGGCTACACCAATGGCGTGGACGTGCACGCCGGTCGTGATTGGATTGTGGAGAACAATATTTTTTATGGATTTCACACGCCGGACGACAGTGATAATTTATGGAACCCTGCCGTACTGTTTTGGAACGGCGCAAGCGGTACCATTACGCGCAATAATCGCTTCATCGATGTAGATCGGGCCATAGCTTATGGCCTCACGAAGCGGCCTTCTCCACCTAAAGCGGATTCCAAGACACACACGCCTCCCCACCACCTCTATGCCGACCACGCCGGTGGTCAAATCGTCAACAACATGATCTCCCTACATCCTGGTTTATTCAGTTCGCACAGAAGACAAAACGCAGACGCGAGCATTCTCGTGTGGAACTCACCGAACACAAAGGTGATGCACAACACCATACTCAACAACAGTAATCATTATTATTCCATTGAAACGCGTTTCAACAGCAGCGGCGTCGTCATCAAAAATAATTTGTCCGACGTCACCGTCCACGCACGCCGCCCCGAAACCGCGCCGCTCATCCAGTTCAACCTGTATCGCGCCTACCCCACATTATTTGTCGCCGCCAACATTGGCGATTTACACCTGAAACCCACCGCAAACATACGCTACGAAACCGCCCCCCTTCTTCCCGAGGTATTGGAGGATTTCGATGGAGACCTTCGCACAGGCAAAACCGCCACACCGGGCGCAGACGAACTGCGATAATCCATTATTCGCCCAATCATCTTCCGATCACATCCAATCGACTCATAGGGTGTTTTCGAATAACGTAAAACCAAGCGGTTTCTCTCGTCTCTCTATCGGGTCAGAGGGGTCGATAATATAGTTTTTGGCATGCCAATGCCCCCACCATTAGGAAGATGATTCTGGGGGGATTAGCAATAGAATTGCCATTAACCCAAAAAACAATGTCATTGTCATGATTACTCCGATCATGAAACTTTTAAGCGCTAGCTCGTACCAACGAGGCATATACGCCTTCACATTTTTGATGTTTCTTTTTTTGTCCAGCGAAGGCCGCAAAGCTAACCAAGCAAAAATTCCTGTTCTAATTAAAAAACCTGGAAAACGAGCCATGAGAATGGTTTCAGCCAGTGAGAAGTGCGGTTCTTTAAAATATTTTTCCAGTAATTTTTTTGGGGTAAAGATACTTAATAATAGCCAGGTAGTGGGCATCCACAGTACGCCAGCTATCATAACCGTGAAAAAAACTGTGGCTAAATCTTCCCCTGTTATTTGCATAGTTGATCAATACCAATTAATTTAACTAAGTCGTGTTTGTGATAGAATCTGTCGTAAATAAAAGCAGACCCTTTACCCGCCCCCAGTGATAAAGCTGCAGCCCCAATACCCAGGGTTAAAGCAGTGACCCAACCAGTGGGTGTGCCAACAAAGTACAAGGTTAACAAAGCCCCCGTTCCAATACTAGCAGCCGTGCTACCAAAAGTTTCGACAAATACCTCATTTTTTTGTTGTCGAGTGGATGCTTGGCCAATGTCGTAGCACCCCATGCCCACTCCGGCAGCGGTTAAGATGATGCCACCGCGTGTGGCGTATCGAGCCATTCGTTTCAGGCGATCAAGCTGGTTGTCGATAGTGGCTGTGGCCGGAATAGACTTGGTGCGGCTAATGCGAATTGCTTCGTTGGCGGTTTTTCCTTTAAACAGCATCTTTTCAAAGGGACCGATTTTTTGTGAATATTTTTTGAGGGCGAGCCGCCGTCGATAATCATATTGACTTTTGCTCAGAGCGCCGCGCTGATAGTGATTGTACAGGGTTTTGACTTCGGCAATAAAGGCATTGTTTGCTTGTGCCGTCAAACCACCCCAGGTGTTAAAGCCTGCACCCACTGCTGTACTCAATAAACCATAGTTTTCGTGCATCCAAGCTAAGGCCCAGAATGCGTCTTGCTCTTTCGGTAACGTAGGGATATGGCGCTTAAAGCGTTCCACGTAGTTGCCAGTTGGTTCTAAACGATGGCGAGTGGTGGCCGGTGCTCTTTTTTCTTTGTAAAAATCTTCTGGGACAGGACAAGACGCCATCGCGCTGTGCTCCGGCAGTGGCATTAGTCGGATTAGCTGCCCAACACGAATCTCATTTGGGTCGTAAATCGAGTCATTAAAGTGGAGTACTGAAGCTAGTGCCATTTTGTACCGAGGATCGTTGTAACGAATGGCGTAGTGGCTGGTGATAATCTGACTCAGCGTGTCGCCTCCCTTGACTACGTATAGCAAAGGGGTTGCCAGCTGGTTGTTTAAAGGTTGCTCAATTAAATGAGTAAGTGTGTCAGTGTTTCCCACAGGACTTCCTATATGCTTGATTGAGATAATGTTAACGTAATTATTATTGGTGTGATTGCTACCGTCCACGCTTTATATCTTACGTACCGTCCAGCGCAGAATCGGACAGGCCGGTCGACTATGGTGATTTATGGTTTTGGTGGTGTCAATTAAAATCTGCCCATTTGTTGCTTTGTTGTAACTGTTTGTTGTGGCTGTCGGGAAACGACGAAATGGTGACAAAAAACGTAAAAATGACGGTGTAAAAACGGGTCAAACATGGATGTGAGAAGAGCACATTTATCGCACCTCGTTCCCACGCTCCCGCGTGGGAACGCATACCTAACTACCATGCTGCTCAAACCTCCAATAACCCAGTCGTACCTGTATAATTTCTAGTACTGGAATATCATCAATGAGAATGGCTTCATCTACATCACTTCACTTCATTTAACTGGGTTTTAGTATGCATTCCCACGCGGGAGCGTGGGAACGAAAGTAAATATAATCTTGAGTACCACCACTTACGCGGCAGTGAACTAAAAGCACGTTGACATTTTTGGCTTTATTACTGCCAGTTTATTTAATTTATAAATCGAAGAGACACAATAGATCGCACAGGCGATCAAACCACCCCAGACTCCTACACCATCACATTTTCATCCGAAATGATCACACCATTCGGATCTGAATAGATAAATTGACCCGGCATCACGTGTGCTTCCGCAATATAAATCGGGACATTCACTTCACCGGTTCCACGCTTTAAGCTCTTTCGTGGATGCACACCCAACGCTTTCACACCCACATTAATGCTGGCCATCACCTCAACATCACGCACGCATCCATTCAGCAAAATGCCCGACCAATTATGGTCAGCCGCCATTTGCGCTAAGCGATCTCCCAGCATCGCACAACGGTGTGACCCGCCACCATCCACCACCAACACACGACCACGACCCGCTTGACTCAACTGTTCTTTAACCAAAGAATTGTCTTCAAAACATTTAACCGTGACCACTTCCCCAAAAAACCACAAGCACGATCCATAATCTGAAAAAATCGGTGCTAACACATGCACGGACGGATGCGCATCACACAAATCAGGTGTCGAGAATTTTTGCTCCGAGCGTTCCGGTTCCATCGTTTCACTCCTAGCGTTTCACGTGTTCAAAACAGCACAAACCGCTTCATCCACAAAAGCCATCGCTGTCTGTGTCGACACAAAAGAAACGAAAGTGCCCTGCTGCTTGACCCAAAATTTTGTCCCGACGATTAACATAATAACTTTGAATATTAATGCGACAGCCCACATCACTCGCATCGATCCCCAGCGCTGCCGCACACGCGTTCACGTCACAATCCACCGTGGGAATAAAACTACTGACCGAATACAATCGCCCACTGGGAACCGATTCGCACTCACTGGCTGGGGAAATCGTACTGGCCGTTAAATCCACGTGAGAAAATTCATACGTGTATTTAACCCGCGCGTGACTGCTCGCCAAACTTGAACTGACGGCTGTGTTCGCCGGATCCATAATGATCGCTGTTTTCATCTCCGATGGCGAGGTCCACTGATACAAAGGACGCGCCACACTCACCACCGTTGGATTCGCTGAATCAGCCGATCCCGTCACGAATGTTCCATCCACCAACACCTGACTCGACGCCTCTGGAATGCGAGGATGATTACGCACAATCGCACGCGTTCGCGTCGATCCATCGTTGAAATTCACCGTAATGGTGTACGTCACCGCCATCCCCAAGGTCACACACACACCCGAATCATTACTAATATAACGATTGTCTCCTGACGAGTACGAGAGCGTTTCCGTGCCATCACCACCCAATGCGCTCGTATCCGTCGACGTTACCACCACACTGGTCACGGTTTTGGTGCCCGGGTAAACGCCAATATCCGCCATAAAATGACCTTCACCACTGCCTTCATCACAACCGAAGCCGCTGTTGTGATAAATTTGAAAGCCGGAAACACGCGCTTGGGCAAAACTCGTATCACCTAATAATTCCCCGATAAAACCATACAAGTCCAATTGCGAATCAAAGGCGCAGTTGTTACTGCCCAATACCTGTATGAACACCGCCACTTGATCCATGCTTAAGGCCGTATCCGCGCCAAAACGGTTTGCGCTCAAACTCCGTTTCGCCATCAATCCCAGTAAATCGTCATTACTGATTCGGGTCACACGATCGGCAGAAACGCCAATATTATCCGATACATTCGTCAACATGCTGTTGAATTCCGCGATGACGGTATCCGCCACTAACGGCGTACCCATATAATGGTTATTGTACGCCTCAATTACGCTGGATACCGTTGCTGTTGTACCATTTTTAAACGCCTCTGTGAATGCATCCGCAATCGGTTGTGGAAAATTGTATTGACCACCTTGATTACAACTCTCGCTGACCAAACGCGTCAGATAACCACTGACTTCATCGGAACTGGCATCAGCCCCTTGCATCGCCAAGGCGTAATACTCACTTTCCAATGACGCCACTTTGAACGCCTTTTCCGCGTTCCCACCAGCGGCAGCCACCCCATTCGCCGCCGCCAGCAGCGCATTTTGATTGCCAGAACCATTCGCTGAAGGGATGCTAATTTTGCCACCATCCACCAAATCAGCCGCATCTTGTAGCACCAATTCTCGCGTACTTTCCACCACGCCAGCGCTGGGCACAGGTGGCGCGGCATCTCCCGGTACTTCACGAACATCGGATAAAATTTTTGCCGCCAAATCGGTTTCCGGCGACACATTCACCGTCACGTCTCCTCGTGGTGCAACAGGAGACGTTAACGTTAAATCACCCTTGCTCACACGTATTTCATAATAATAATCACTGTCCTGCCCAGCCTCTTCTGGTGCCAAGGGCACATCATTTATCGAAAAAGCGCCACTGGCGTCTGTCATTACCGTTCCTATATCTATGGCTTCCGCCGATGCGTCACCACCGGCAATACGATACAACGACACCGTCGCATTAGGTAAAACCATATTCGTGAGCGCCCCAGTGGTTTGCGCGGCCTCCGCCTTTTGCACTGGCCACAAACCCGCCACCCAATCTTGTACCGTTTCCCAACGCGTCGCAAGCGCAGACACATCCTCACCATTGGCGACCACAGCCCCCGACAGCGTCGCCACAGTTGCGCTTGTCGCGTTATCTGAACTGTCTGTGCTATCTGTGCTTTCTGAACTGCTTGTCCCCCCGCCTCCACATGCAGTCAGTAGCGCAAACACCACACTCAACGATAACACGCGACAACTTGGGCGCCGCCGGTTTGCCATGCCTCTATTTAATGTGCCACTATTTAATGTGCCACTATTTAATGTGTCACTATTTACTGTGGCACAATCACCGTTGATAGTCAGCGGGTTCACAATCATGATATCCTCCTGGACACAGCGAAACGCGCAAACGCAAAAAGCAAAATGGAAGCAATACTGTGTCAAAATGATTGTCCAAAAGATGGCATTCAGACAACCGGTAAACAAAACAAGAAACGCTCCATCAGAATAGCATTTTTTAACTGCTACCACTGACCTTCGGACTGCATCACATTTTCAGTATACGTCTTTGATTGAGTCACCTTTATTCTTGTCCTATTGAGTTTTAATTTGAGCAATCACTGAACGACGGGAGAACCGACTCATGCACTTTCGAAACTGGCTTTCATTCATTACCTTGATCGCCGCCATGACGCTTTCATCGCCAGCGCTTTCTTTCGGCCCAGACGGACACCGTATTGTCGCGCAGCTTGCTGAAAAACATCTTACGCCACGCGCTCAAAGCGCCATACTCAAAATAACCAAAGGCAAACACCTGGCTCGGCTGGCGACGTGGCCAGATCGAATACGCTCACGATCAGCCTGGAAACACACCAAACCGTGGCATTACCTATCGATCGATGACGACGAGTCTTTCAATGACTATTCACACAGCAAAGATGGCGATATTCTCGTGGCGCTTGCACACTTTGAGCAGGTGCTCATGGACAAAAAAACCAGCCCTAAAAAAATGTGGCAAGCCCTAGCCTTTTACACTCACTTCGTTGGGGATATTCACCAACCCTTGCACGTGGGTCGCCGCGACGATTATGGCGGGAACAGCATCCACGTTAAGTGGTTCAATAAAAGAACAAATTTACATGCCGTTTGGGACAGTAAACTCATCGATTACGCGTCATTAACCGTTAAAGAATATGTGACCTTCTTGGATAAGCGCTCGGAAACCCAAATCAAAACCTGGCAAAACAGTACGTACCTCGATTGGGCAAAAGAATCCAAGTGCCTGCGTCACAGCGTGTACGAGTGGGATAAGCCCACCAATAAGCGCCTTTCTTCTAAGCATCACATTCCCAATTTGTCTCACCGCTACGCCGATCAACACAAAAAATTGATCGACGAGCAACTGGCTAAAGGCGGGATTCGCTTAGCGGGAAAATTGAATCAGATTTTTCAATAACAGATATAAGTACAGACGATTATCAAGAAAAAATGACCATCAGCACGAGGACAGTGCCACACCTTGTCGCCGGGCGCGCGCACTCAAATCCCTGAGCAAATGGTCAATCTGTACTCGCCTTTGCGCTTGTGGCAACAATGGAAACAATGCACCATCAAAAGCATTATGTGAAATCAGACTTTGTACGTCTTCCGAAAGCGTTTGCCATTCTGCACTGTTCGCAATCAACAAAACACGATCCAATGCCACAGTATGCCGATGCGCAAGCGCATCCAGTACATCGGGTGCACGGCGTTCGCTTTCCGCTAGCCTTTTCAAGGCGTCAAATTGCACAGCAGGCTGTGAAATTGCACTTAATAACGCTTCTCTAATTTCAGGACGGCGCGGCAGCTTGCCATCCACGTAAGTATTTGGATGCTGTGCAATAAGATGAATGATATCCGTTCGACCCTGGAACAACGCATTTCGAATAACCGAATAATCATCCACACTGGGATCAAGGCGTCGGTCACTTAACAAAACACGCACCGTTTTATCGTGACCTCGATACACAGCATCTCGTAGCGCCTTATGATTATCTTCCGTGGGATCAACACGAGGATCCTGCAGCAACAGCGCAACAATTTCGCTGTATCCCTTCCTCGAGGCGTCTTGAATGTTCACGTTATCACCCGCCCCAGGGTTGGCGCGCCCATCTTTCAATAACAAGGCTACGATCTCAGTATTCCCCCTTAACACGGCGGAATAAAGACCCTCGCTGTGATTAACACTCGGATCAACACCCCCTTGCGAAATCATAAGATCCACAAGGTCTACACGACCGAGCTGACAAGCCTTCAAAAACACGCTGAGCGCTTGCTGATTCTCACGCGGAGGCGCAAACAAGTGGGTATGAGTCGTCGGTCCCCTCAGATCATACCCGCACTGATCGACGCACAAACGCTGAACCACATCAGTCACGTTGGCAAACGCGGCTTCATTTCGATTTTCGAAAAGCCATGACGAGGTATTCTGATTTTGTGTAGGAGTGGAAACAGGGCATTCGGAAACAGAAACCGGAAACAAAACTCGTTGAAGTTCTGCATCAAAAGAATTCATTTAAATTCCACGTTACAAGCCACGTTACAGGTAGCATTCGCAAGAACATAATTTGCGAGAACATAATTTGCAACAGAACAGCATAATCGATAAAAATTATCAATAATACGCATTCTCTTTCACACTGTGGTCCGTCGCATCCCGCACCCGTTTAATCTCCGGTACCTGTTCCAACAGCGTTTTTTCAACACCTTGCTTTAGCGTCAAATCCACAGCCGCACAACCTTGACATCCGCCACCAAACTGCAGCACCGCCGTTGTGCCTTCATCCACCAATTCCACCAGAGAAACCATACCGCCATGCGAGGCCAGAGAAGGATTGATTTCTGAATAAAGCACATGATTGACACGCTCTTCCGTCGAGGCATGCTCACCAAGCTGCGGCACCTTACTCTTTGGTGCACGAAAAGTCAATTGTCCACCCATGCGTTCTTTGGCGTAATCCACCACCGCATCTTCCAAATACAAGAGACTGGCTTTTTCTATCCAAGCGGTTAAACCTACGGGCAAGGATAAAACACAATCGTCTTCCGCCGCTTCACCCTCAGCACAATAAGCCATACAACATTCAGCATAAGGCGTACCGGGACGCTCAACAAAAATTCGAATTCCCATATTGGACTTGTTTTGTTTTTCCAAAAGCTCGCTCAAATAATGTTGCGCTGATTCAGTAATCACAAGGTTGGTCGGCATCACATCAGCAGTCGCTCCTTCCTCCACACGCAGGTCTTTTACGTCTTTCGCTTCGACACACTCAGCTTCGGTACGGTTATGCTCTGACACGGTTCACTCCATTCATAAAAGTTTACAACATAAAAATATGTAATCGAATTTTATAGCCAGCTCTTCAACACACTTTCAGGTCAACCAGTACACCAGCCGGTTATAGGTTACCACGCTCATTGAGAAAGAACACATCGTTGTGCACGAGCACAGTATACCGGGTCTTATCGCACAAAGAACCCTCATCCCCATGAGCTGTGCTGCCCTTTTGGAACACAATCACACGAACAACTTCACGCACAACGTGTACAAGTTGTTACGCAGAAAACGCTGCCATCACACAATATTACTGAAAGGGAATAGCAGGACTCTCGGTAGCTCTTATATCTTCATAAGTACAACGAAGGGAACGCCAATGACAGCGTCATGCCGTCCAGGGGTTCAGAGAAGGTCAGTTTGGGTGGGCTGCCGCGTCTCAAGTCACCGAGCCGCTATAACCGGAAAAAATCATGAAAATCTATAGCTTGAGCTTCTTCACGATCAAGTATTTGCCTTCGTTCTATTTGGAGAGTTTAGGCCATGTTATTACCACCACATGACACATCGATTAAAAGAGCAAACACACAAGCACCGCGCCTACTCATCACCGTGGCTGCCGCCGCCGTCATCACCTCAGCCTGTGCACCTATGCCCGCTGACCAAACTCGCAGCGTCAATTCCACGTATCAACGCATAACGAACTACATTTCTACTGGAAAACCCAGCAAAACCACTCCAACTTCAATCTCATTAGCCGATCAGCAAGACGACGCCAACAAGCAACAAAAGAAAAGGGGTGGATTTTGGCCATTCTATCGCGCTGAGAGTGATACGAAAGCATCCCCCACGACCGCAGCAACGTTAACCGAGACCCAAGCCCCTTTCAGCAGTAGCACACAGGCTGAACGCGCTGCGCAACCAAGTGCGAGCACCGTAAGCACAACAACGCCCACGACTGAAACAGCTCAAAGCAGCAATAACAGCAGCAATAACAGTACCTTTCTCTCTTTTTTGCAAGATAAGACCGGTATTGGCATCTCTCCGGGCCATGACAGTGGGGGCAATCAGCAAAACGACAGCCCAAGCACTGCCTCAGCGACTGCGTGGCCACCAAAAAAACACGCCAGCACAAGCGAAATGCCCGTAAACAATCCGCTGATCGATACGGCCCAGCAATTACGAGGCATGCCAGTCAATACGTCCATTGCCGATCTCTACAGTGGACGCTTCCATCCCAAACAACCTGATCTTGAAAATGATACGATTTCAGAAAACAGTCGATCCGGTTTTGCTAAGTTGTGGGATCGGTTTACCCATGTTTTCAGTAACGAAGATGACCAGAATGAAGTCGCCCCCCCTCTGAGCCCTGAGATCAGCAAAAACACCACACAAGCCAGCCCAGTAGCCATCGTTACTCCGCAGAGTGCTTCGTCCCAAAAAAGTACTCCGCCACAGAAAAGTACCCCAGCACAGAAAAGTACTCCAGTACAGAAAAGTACCCCAACCCAGGAGAGCACTTCGCCTCAATCAACACAATCCAATCCTGTAGCAGAACAAGCGAACCTTGACACCCAAAACACCCTGCTTACCAAGGCGCCGTCGATATCAACCAATTCCATGCCCACGACCACGCCAACAATGGTATCGCCGCCCTCCCCCACCCCAGCGAACCCCACGCCGAGCCCGATAAACCACCCAACAAGCGCTGACCTCAAAACGAACAACGCGATATCGATCGCGCTAAAAAACAATCCCATTATGATTACGGCATTGGACTTAACCGTCACCGACTTGAACGCCAACAACGATGACGGCGCCAGCACCATGAACGAACGCACCCTAGCGCTCATCACGAAAGGCGCCATTGATGACACCGATCTCTATGACTTTGTGTCCCCAGCTAACGCCGAAACACTGAAAGCGCCCAACACATTGAGCGCGACAATGCAAAACCCACTCTCAAAACCCATGACGCTGTTGCACCACATTATTATTCGCCAAGACACCAATTGGGATCAACAATACACCGCCCACACGACACCACAAGCGGTATTATTAATGAAACTCAAGGACAATGAGACAGGCGTTCACCTGACCGACACGCGGCGTACCATTGCGCTAACACCAGAACAAACCCGCTCCATTCAGAGCATGAAAAAAGCCATTACGCCCTTGATCACAGAAATGCTATCAGAATTAGCCATCAGCGCATACGCATCCCTTGAGCGTAATGAGCCCTCCGCCAATGCCTATGACAATGCTTATGACAATACGAACGACAACAGCTACTATTCACCGAACAGTGCTCAGCATCCCAGTAAGCAGAGCCTCAACGAGGACACCACGTATTCCCACGTTCTGGATCTATCGGACGCCGCACTCAAAAACCAAAGCAATTCGGACTCCTCGCGATTTCAAGTGATTGCAGTCACACCGACCACAAGCACCCGACCTGAGCCCACTTCGGATTCGCCTACTCAGTCTTCTTCTACTCAAGGTTCCCCTTCTCAAGGTTCCCCTTCTCAAGGTTCCCCTTCTCAACAAAAGCTTGCCACATCAAGCTTGTTTTACAGCATTCAAATCCAGCACTCATCGACGTTGGCATACTTAAAAGATTACGTGCGTAATCTGTCCCTGGATAGCGATGAAATTCAAATTGTTCGCCAAAAGGCGGGTAAGCACATACGATATATCGCAATTTACGGTCACTTCGACTCCGCTGGCGACGCCCAATCCTCCTTACATCTTCTACCCGAAGACGTGTTATCAGAAGGCGCATTTGTACGTCGCATCAACTTAAGCCACCCACTCAGTGCGGGCTAGATCGTTTGGTAGAATCACACCATTGCTCAGGTCTTGAACTAAAATAATTGGGATGGCCAACAAACCAGCGCGCCACAGGCTTTCGCACACCAAATGGGCTTTTACACGTCATTCTTCACAGTGCTATCACAGCGCTTGAAAGGTTGAAAATAACGAAAACACAAAGGTTTGCTATGGTCTCGCCCCATTCCCTTTCCTTCGCTCTCGGCTACCTTCAGCCATTCCGCTTCCAACCCTGTTATCGATTTATCCATTTTTTTCTGTGCTTTACCGTACTCACGGTTATCAGTTCTTATGCGCCAACAACACGGGCCGAGTTGTATAAATGGCAAGATGAAGTCGGCAATTGGCACTTCAGCGACAAGCCGCCGCGCGGAAACGATCCAGACCATCTGGCCCCACACGTAGAACGGATCAGCACCTACGACAACGACGCCCAAGACAGCAGCGGGGATACCCCCAGCGACGCCGATGGCAAGAGCCAGCAAGCTCTCGATACCGACCTGGCTGCAAAGCTAGCGGAAAAATTCCCCGATACCTCTCCCATCGCTCAAGTCACCTTAGCCGTGGTGGCAATTGAAACCCCCATGGGGTCCGGTTCAGGATTTTTTATTACTTCAGATGGCCTGATCGTCACGAACAAACACGTCGTACGACCCAGCAAAACCGCTGCGCTGGACAAAACCAAATCCAAAATCGCACGCACTAAAATTGACATTGAAAAACGTGAACGAGATCTCGCTCAAGAACGCGACAGACTGGAACGTTTCGATCGGCAATTGAAAGACCGAAAAAAATATTTGGATTCAAAAGGAATGACCAACAGTAAATCCCTCGCTGAAGAAGAATACCTCGCCTACAAAGAACGTTATGATCGACGTAAACGTGATTACGAACAAGCCCAAAATCGCCATCAATCCAAAAAACGTGAATTCGACAAAATGGTTGCCGAGTTTAATTTCAAGTCCAGTCTATCGGACGTCGCGCGCCGTTTTAAAGTTTTCCTGAAAGACGACTCCGAACATCAAGCCACCCTCGTCGCCCTCAGTGACAAATACGATTTAGCCTTACTAAAACTGAGCGGCGCGCACACCCCGACCTTGACACTGGCTTCAGTAAAAAAATTGTCTCAAGGCAGTAACGTCTTTGCCATTGGCAGCCCCTTGGGGCTGCGTGATTCCGTCACCAAAGGTATTATTACTGGATATCGCAACCACTTTGTGGTCACCGACACACAAATCCTACCGGGCAACAGCGGTGGGCCGCTGGTTACGGAATCGGGTCAAGTCATAGGCGTAAACACCTTAAAACTGGCTCAAGAAGCCAATCGACAAGGATTTGGCCTGGCCATACCCATTACCACCGTTCAAAAAGAATTCCGCCGCCACCTACTTCCATGACAAGCTTCGTGCAAGCTTCATGACAAGAGGTCCCATAACGATTCCTCACACGCCCCTCAGCGCAACCCACAACATGCGCGCCCCATAGCAACAAGCAAGCCGCCACACATCGCCTTGATGACATGCTCACAGCACATGCTCATATTGCTATACTCAACTCACTTCGACTCAACTCACTTCGATTCAACTCACATCGACTCATCGCGACTTGCTTTGTTATAACAGGTTGGAACAATAATGCCCTCAGCAGACCAGACCTCCACCCAAGACAACATCAACCACAGCCCTATCATACCCACTCAATCGGGTATCAACTCACAAACGGGTTTTCCTTCTTCGAACATCGCATACTCACTGGTCAGCTGCGATCGTGTTTTCTATCTCATTTGGGCTGTCGTCACCCTTTGGCTCTTAGTTGCCGGGCTCACAAACCAAGGCGAAACCGGGGATGGCTATCAGAGTATTGTTAACACACGTTACCTGCTCGGAGATGCCAGCTTCTGGTACGTTCAACGTGGCCCGCTGAACACATTTCTGTTGTTGCCCGCTGAAATCGCCCATAGCATGCTGCACCTACACCCTTTAGACGTCCGTCCTTTTCACATCATGACCACACTGATTCACAGTGGCTTTTTGCTGGGCGTGTGGTTTCTTTTGCGGCAACAATACCCCCATCAGGCCTCGTCACGCTTGTTGGTGTTTGTCTGCACCATCTTGTCACTGATGTTTTACGCCTGGTCGGTGCAAATCAGTCCTGATATTTTGCCAGGTTTGATGTATCTCTCTATGATTTTGCTGACACAACGCTGGTATGAACAACGCACCGCGAAACAAGCGGGTACGAAAACGTTACTGGGCATCTGCGCACTGGGCATCGCTGGGCCACTCATCAAGCCCACGTATGTCATTTTTTGGGTTTCGATCTGGTCCTACACAGCCTGGACTTTCGTCCTGTCGCATCTGTCATCCCAGCGCGCCAAGCTACGACTCACCTTTGCGGACTTGTGGCGATTTTCAATCGCAGGCGGGGCCAGCGCATTAGTGGTTTGGTTGGCGTATGCCGTGCATGTCAGTTTTTTAAACCCGGATCCGTTCCTCATTCATCCACTGAGTTACGCAAAAGCCATTCAAGAACAGATCGAGGCGGATAAACTGCCCATTTATTTCCCGTGGTACATCTATCTGATCAATTTGCACAATTTTGGCATTGCTACGCTGGCGCTTTGCGCTGGCCTGATCGCAACAAAAATCCCGTTTTTACACCGACGATTTTCCACCGCCTCAGCAACACCTCTCTCCTCTCCATTACCAGAAAGCCAGAACGCTTCTCCATCGACGTCTACACAGTATCGCCACGGTTTTCAGCTGTTTTGTTTGCTGTTTTGTCTGGTTTTTATGCATCTGGTGTCGTATCGAGAAGTACGTTACTTGATCTATTTAATGCCTTTAACCGCACTCATACTGGTGCCGTCGACCACCTTACTGCTGAAGTGGAAACGTGAGCTACTCACCCTGGTTCTAGTCCTGTTGTTGATTGACTACGTCAGGATTGTGCCATTCGCATTAGCACAAGTGACACTGGGCAGTCGATTGAACATCATCAAGCTGTTTAAAGTCCTCGAAGACATTCGCCCGCTTGACGATAGTGTTCAAAACGCAACTCAAAGCACAACTCAAAGCACAACAAACCCTATCGGATCGGAACCTGAAAACCCTGAAAATTCTAAAACCCCTGAAGAAAACAAAGTGCTGATTTCCCCCATCCTCAGTTTTGCGTTATTTCCCGATAGTCCCATTATTGGTGACCGCTATCACGGTTATTATCACCTTTCCGACCTACTGGTCTTCAATCTCTTTGAATCGCGTTACATCGTGAAAGCACTCCCGAAAAATTTCGGTATACATTACGCCGACTTAAGTGCAGGTGACGCCGTCGTCTACGCCAATCATCAATTGGTGCGCAATCCCAAACAACCCGAAGAAGACGCGTTGTTCTTTAATAACTTTTTTCAAATTTCAGGCATCGTTAAACACATTAATCTGAAACGAGATGGTGATTTTTTCTACGCCCAAAACTCAACAGGACCGCTGTTAATTGTCCCACCTGATCACCTCCAAGAAACGCTGACATTCGTGCCAAAAGCGCCTGCCGCAGCAGACCTTGAACGCTGGGGATGGGCCACAGCTCACGACGAGACAGCCACAATTTTAGCCATTGAGGTGAATGTGTTGTGCAAACGCGGCTGGTGCTACCCGATCGAAGCACAGCGACAAGGTGAGGCCAGCACGAAACAATAATCAAACGGGGTATCAGTCAGTAATACCTTCTGGCTGAGTTCTCACTCAGCCAGAGCAGAAAATCCCACCTTCAAACTTGACCGTAATCACGCACGCGCTGATCACTGCTCATTTAATTGAGGCGGTTTACCCAAATAGTCCATTTTACCCAGCTCAACGCCCACATGGCGTAAAATAGCGTACGCAATGCTCACGTGAAAATACACATTGGGCAGCACAAACTGATTCACATAATCGGCGCCATTAAAATTCAGTGTCACATTCGGTAATTTCAGCTCAATGGCTTTTTCTTCCGCTCCTTGAAATTGATCTTCCGAGATGGTTTTCAAAAAGGCTTGTGTATTGTCAATTCGCTCAATCAGTTGCCCCAAGGTGGTTTCGTTATCTTCGTACTTGGGCGCTTCCAAACCAGAAAGTCGTGCACCACACCCCTTCGCAATATCGCAAGCGATTTGTACTTGCTTGGACAGCGGAAACATATCTGGATACAGACGATACGTCACCAACACCGACTCATCAATTTTTTTCGCTTCCGCATACGCATCCCCTTTTTTCAAACAGGATTGCAAATTACCTAACATGTGAACTATTTGTGGGATGGTATTACGATAAATGGTATAAGACATCAAATCACTCCTTAGAAAATCGTCATTAGGTAGTCTTGCTTGCACACTTGCTCTTGTACTGTATTTTGGGTGTTTTTCAACCCACTGTCAGTGCTCATTCACTTTTTGCTTTTACAACATATTTGCCTTCAGAACACATCGCAACACACTTGTCATCACAACACGTAACGCAAAAGAAAAGCAACCAGAGCCATGCTAATGTAGCATATGCAGCACACAATTGATCGCCTTTAAATTACTCCTTTAGGCTTCTTCGTCTTACTGCAAGATGTCCTTGCTCTTACTTTCCGCTGCCGCATTTTCGGTACAATCTGATCAATAATAAACCAAAGCACCACGGCTCAGCAGCATTGCCAGCAATGACGCGGAAGTAGACGTAAAAAGTAGAACGGGTACTTTATTCGCTTCATTAAGTGTTAACGTCTTTCTGCTGTGCCAGGCCCCAACGGTTTTATCAAGAGTATCAATTCTGGCAAAAGCGTCAACGAAGCGAGCAAAGCAATCAACATCGCCAAGCTGGTAAACAAGCCAAAATAAATGGTCGGGTAAAAACTGGATAGCGTCAAAATAGAAAAACCAAAAATAATAGTTATTGACGTGTAATACATGGCCTTGCCAATGGTGGCGTGACTGCGGAACATGGCCGCCGAATACTGGCCATCTCGCGCAAACTCAGCCTTAAAGCGATACATGTAATGAATGGTATTGTCGACCGCTATCCCAACACTGATGGCCGCGATGGTGATGGTCATCATATCCAGCGGAATGCCCAAACTACCCATCATGCCTAATACGACTCCCGCCGCCAAGAGGTTGGGTAACATCCCAATCAATGCCAACTTCAATGAACGAAACAGCACCACAAACATAATCAGAATGCAGGCAAAGACTACCCCAATGGTCGCAATCTGAGATTTGAACAAACTTTTTAACATGTTGTTATACAACACCACCATACCCGTAAAATGCACTTCTTCGGGGTTTAAACCCTGCTCATTAACCAGGTAATCGTGAATCTGATCCAGTAAAGCTTGCCGCTTAAGCTCCGTATCGGATTCCCGCACACGCAACGTAAAACGAACTTTCCCCGTGGCCTCATTCACATAGGGATCCAATAAAAGACCGCGCAAATCATCAGGAAACATGGCATTCAAAAAAGCGAGTTCCAAGGCATTTAATGATGCCCCTTTAATTTGCTCCGCCAGTTCAATCGTGGTGATCACCGACAGTACTTTACCCGTTTCTGGCAATGCTTCTAACCACGTGTGAATATCCCGAAATTGCGCCATATGCGCTTGCGTGAAAATCGTCGAATCACCGTAAACGTCATCCAGACAGTCATCATCGAGGAAACAATCTTCCTGATCGTTTTCCAAATCCCCTTTTAATTTTACATCCAGAATAATATCCAAGGGCGTCGTTCCCCCCAGATGCTCATCAATGGTTTTCATTCCCTGATAGATTTCTGTTTTTTCCTTAAAATAATCGATAAATCGATTCTCCACGGACAAGCGACTGATTCCCCACGCACTGAATACGCCAAGTACGAGTGCCGCTACCGTCAACCCGCCCCCCATGCGCATCGTGAGGTTCGCAAACTTCACGCTGAACACGTCTTGCGATTGTTGACGTTTCACATCACCAGGCTCGCGCGCAAAAAAAGACAATAAAACGGGAAACAACAGAAAGGCCGTCGCGTAGGAAAAAGCAATACCCATGGTCATCATAATGCCGAAATCAATAACCGGTCGAATATTACTCACCAAAAGCGACACAAACGCGACCACAGTCGTGAGCGAGGTATACAAACACGGTCTGGCCATTTGTCCGACCGTCTCCGCAATCAAAGCCCGCTGTGTCCACTGCGGATAGCGATCCACCAACTCACGATATCGCACAATCAAATGGATGATCATCGACATGGTAATAATCAACAACAGCGCAATGAAATTGGACGATATGACCGTTACGGGAAAACGCAAGAAACCTAAAAAACCGACCATCACCCAACACGTCATCGAAAAGCCGTCGAAACAAGATGCTCAGCATCAACACCAAAAACACCACCACACCGAGGCCAAACACGCCCACATCGCTGCGCACGTAGTCGAGCATATCAACCACGATCATGGGAATACCGCCCAAAAACAAAGTACCGATATCATTATACTGATGCACCACCGCACGAATTCGGTCCACGGCTTCTCTGTGCGCTTCAATGGCTTGATGATTGAGGTCTTTCACTTCCAATTCGAGTTGCGCCAGGCGATTGGCCTCCTCAGGCTCCAAGGGCGCTTGACGCGCTTTGCTTCGCAAAGCGTTGCGAGACGCCACAGCCTCTGCACTGCGCGAATCGGTTTTCAATACCACTTGTATTGCGGTCGTTCGTCCGTCCTGACTGACCAACAAATCCCGATAAAACGGATTGCTCGTAAACGCAGCCTGCGCCGCGCTCCAATCTTGATAGCCATCCTCCAATGTACCCAAATGCTCCGACACATTTGTTAACGACATCTCCGGATCATTCAGTATGGGTACATCCAGCACCGAGTTGATCTTCTTCACTTGAGGCACACGCAGCAAGTCCTGCTTCAACGATTGCAACTTCGTGATCACTGGCTCACTGAATAAGGGCGCTGTCGGTGTGAACGCAATCAATAGATAATCATCAGTGGAAGGGAAATTCTGGCGTGAGGCCCGATAATATGCGAGGTCTTTATCGTCCTCCAAGGTTAAAGAGTCAGCGGACGCATCCAGTTCAAACTGAGGCGTATAACGCAAAACACTCACAATCGCCAGCACCATCACCAGAAAAAACAAAACTGGCCGCGACAGCACAACCCGGTCGTAGACACGCCCCAACAAGGTGGCATTGAGGCGGTGACTGGCTTGATTGTCTTCAGGCTGGGATGATGAGACAGATTCTTTCGAGCAATCCATAATGATTTACACTCTCCAACAGAACGATTCTTCGCAGACCGTATCTTCGTCAATACGACGGCAGCATAGATTGACAACACACGCGCAGCACTTTATCACGCGATGAGCAAAAAAGCCTACCGCGTTGCTTCTGAAATAGCGAGGTACTCGTCACAAGCGGCCCCAACTTAGCTGAGCGAGCCAGAGAGACAACTATCCTGAAAAACACCGGGACTGTGTGCGCTATGGCGTTAAGGAATAGGCTGTTATGACGTTCAACAGCAGAGTAGACTATATTTTACCCAGACGTTATCTGTAAAATATTTATGAATGCCCTACAAATTCGCGCTCAGTGCGCCGATATCTGTCCAGACAGTTGTTCAGAACCAGACAGTTGTTCAGAACCAGACATCTGTTCAGAACCAGACATCTGTTCAGATAAAGAAGGCCCACGGAGATACTTCAATTCAATGAGGGCTTGTTCAATGGCCGTCTCACCAATGCGGTAAGGCTGATCAAAATATTCCCCACAATTTAACTGTAAATGGTTCAAAGTCGCCTCAAGATCCAGATCTTTTTGCTCGCAGACCGTATTGATCCATTGTAAAAACTCCACGCCTTTAATGGGGCGCTCTTGGCTGTGGCTTTCGGCATCCTTTTTCCGTTGTTTCGTGCCGAGGTTTCTCAAGACATCCGCTCGATCTTCTGCGGTTTCAACCTGGCTCATCACGTACTTCACTACGAAATCTTTCGTAAAGACGTCAAAATATCTTTCGATAAATGCCGCATTGTCATCCGCACTGGGAGTGAAGGTGCGATCTTGAAACCCGGCAACGCCACCTGGCAAACTCACGGCCATATCGACGGCGTGCCTGGCCAAGGCCAACGAGTGTACACCACCGTTGTATATTCGTGTACTGTCAAAAAAAGCCCGCGTTTTAGCATCCGCAACAGCTTGTTTTATTCGCTCCTCAAATGAGGCATTAGCGGGCAACTGTTTACACACAATATTTTGGAAAACCTTATCAAGGCCTTCCACTTGCCCTGATTCACATTCCTGAAACCCGCTAATTAAGACCCCCATTTGAGCACAAAAGGCGGCTGGATCGGATTCCGCAAGCTGCTCAAGCTTCACACCAACTTCAGCAAGCGTTTTCCGAACGCTGGCTCGATGTGTCGAATTAACAAAAAACACATCTTCCTCGTCGTACAAAGATTGATCACTGGTGATGACCCTAAGCCGTTCAAGATAATTTTCCTGAATTTGACGAGGCGACAGGACCTCCTCTCTGTTCGACTCGTCTCTGTTCGTTAACAAAATCGGGTCAGTATAGTATGGTGATTCCTCATTTTCCAAGTCCAGTCGTTTGAAAAACGATTCGAATTTCTGTTGTATCGGGTAATCACTCGGCGCGGTAAACTCGACGGAGGAAACACGAACCGCTGCGCGCACTGTTTCAACATTCATGGTTTCTGGCATGGAAAATGCGAACACCATTGACAGAATTTTATCCCCAAGCTGGGATAAATGCGCCAACGAATCATCCAATGTCAATCGCTTTTCCAATTGATCGACAAATTCAAAAATAGCGTCAATGTGTAATTGGCGATCTTCCTGCTCTAACTTTTTACTCAGAATCGCCACCCACTGATCGTCATTCAGATTGAAGTTTTCAACGTGTGACGTCATATCCAGAAGCGATTTGACAGCCATTTTCCTCACAATATCGATTCGATGTGGTTCAAGCAAATTCAGTTTCACCACCGATTGCACTTCCGCCTCGCTCAATTTTACCCGACCTTTTATCCATCGGGAAGCCAGGTCGTGTTTTTGATCCTCATTCAAATAAGGTAAGAAAATTTCCGTATTGTATAAGAACACCTTGGGACTACAGCGGTGATAGATCTTTTGAACAAGTGTGTCCATCTTGTCATCGGACAGATCAAACAATTGAATATTCCGAACCAATAACGCGTGAAGGTCGGCATCAACACCCTGTTCGGTCAGCTTGGTATCAAGGCACTGTTGGGCAAATTCAAATCGTTCCGATAGATTTAATTGAAATTTATCAATATTCTTCAGAAACAATTTAGGAGATGAATGCCGGAGTATATCGGCAAATTCCAATCGCTTTTCAGGTGAGACGTCAAAATTTTTCAGGTTATTTGACAAGGCATCGAGGCAGCCCTTCGCTTGAAGCTGATCAAAAAAATTGTTAATTTTAGATTCGGACAAAGCGAAGTGACGGATGTTACGGGCCAAGGCATTTTCATCTTGCTCGAAAAGTCGGCGCGCAATGTTTTCTCGCTGCTCAAGACTCAGTCTCGATAGGTCAAATTGCGTCACATCAAAATCATGCGAAACCGTCCCCTCTGCTGTCGCTTTCTCCAAAAACGGGAGTTGGCATTCACTCGGAAGGTTAAATTTTTTAAAATATTTATGAAACAGTTTTGGACTTTGCGCAGCGAATTTATTGGCCAGATCCATGCGCTGTTTTTGAGGCATGCATTCAAAATCGATCTTCTCAATACAATAATCAAACAAGAGGGGACACTGCTCAATGATACAAGTGGCGAATCCATATTGCTGATCAACACTCAACGCCGACATGTTGAACTCATCAATCTTATTCTCTAATAAAATTTTTTCATAGTAAAATTCATTTTGTGGTTTTTGTAGAAGATTGATCATGCGCTTTAAGTATTTCAGTTGACGATCAGAGTCCATTTCATGGATTTTAAAGGATATCTTTCCTAAGTTCGACAACAATATAAGATCATCAGACTCGGATTTGACGCTCAGGCGTTCCAACAGCAGGTCGAGAAAATCCAATTGCTGGTCGGAATCCAAACTCGAAACGTCAAAACAATTAAAATACACTTGCAAGTCATTGCGACTCTGCTCAGCCATCGCTTCCGACAACAACAGGCGGTGTTTGAATTTCAGGGTATTAACACCAAACGTATCCAGTTTCTTCAGAAACTGATCCGCATCCTCTGGGGATGAGGCCAGAATCTCTCGGGCGAATTTCAGTTTTTCTTTACTGCGATCTTGCATTTTCTCCAACAGACGAACATCCATGTCATGATGACTATGCCAGTGTTTTATGGCTTTTCGCAACGCGAGTGTGGCGTCTATTTTAGACTTAATGCGAAACAGCTTTGAACTGCCGCTGTTATTGGCTGGGTCACGAAATGAGGCAAAACACCCAATTCTGGCGGGAAACGATGAATCCGTACGCGAGGCAAGCTGCTCGATCACGCTGCTCGGCGCAGCCGTTCGATTGCGGACGGGTTGCCCGAAACATCGGGAAATAGAATTGAAAATATCCATAGACAACCGCCAATGAGCAGAGCTGTTCAAATGTGCGCGATCTAGTTATATCAGTTCTTTTCTTCTTTTCTTCTTTTCTTTTAACTCCACATTGCGCTCACATCATGTATGCGATAGCTGAACGGTGTATAGTCCGTTCCGTCTTGACTATTCAACAACCTATAGTAAACCATTGTATTTCGAAACGTAAAAACAGTCAACAAACTATTACATTACAAACAACGAATAGTCGCCTTTTATCTTCTTATAGATTTATATATCAGGATATTTACTCTGCATATCGATTTAGACATATCGATGTCTTATTGCGGAAAACATAGCCGTCGAATAATGGCCATCTCGAACAAACTCAACCTTAAAGCGGTACACGTAATTTCGTGATCATTTGCGCTCAGTGCTCCGACATCTGCCCAGACAGCTGTTCAGAACCAGGCAGCTGTTCACATAAAGAAGGCCCACGGAGATACTTTAATTCAATGAGGACTTGTTCAATGGCCGCCTCACCAATGCGGTAAGGCTGATCAAAATATTCCCCACAATTTAACTGTAAATGGTTCAAAGTCGCCTCAAAATCCAGGCCATTTTTTTGACAGACGGTATTGATCCATTGTAAGAACTCCACGCCTTTGATGGGACGCTCTTGGCTTTGGCTTTCAGCATACTTTTTCCGTGGTCTCGTACCGAGATTTCTCAAGACATCCGCTCGATCTTCTGCGGTTTCGACCTGGTTCATCACGCACTTCACTAAGAAATCTTTCGTAAAGACGTCAAAATATTTTTCGACAATTGCAGCATTTTCATCCGCACTGAGTATGAAAGCGCGATCTTGAAATCCTGCAACGCTACCGGGTAAACTCACTGCCAGATCGACGGCGTGCTTGGACAACGCTAACTCATGCACGCCGCCGTTGTATATTCGTGTACTGTCAAAAAACGCCCGCATTTTAGCGTCCACAACGGCTTGTTTTATTCGCTCCTCAAAGGAAGCATTAGCGGGCAACTGTTCACACACAATATTTTGATAAATTGCATCAATGGCTTTCACTTGCCCTGTTTCACATTCCTGAAACCCGCTAATCAATCCCCCCATCTGCGCACAAAAGGCGGTTGGATCGGATTCCGCAAGCTGCTCAAGCTTCACACCAACTTCAGCAAGTGCTTTCTGAACGCTGGCTCGGTGTGTCGAATTGACAAAATACACATTTTTCTCGTCGTGCAAAGATTCATCACTGGTGATGGCCCTAAGCCTTTCAAAATAATTTTTCTTAATCTGAGGAGGCGACGGGAGCTCGTCCCTGTTCGACTCGCCTCTGCTCGTTAACAAAATCGGGTCGATATAGTATGGTGATTCCTCATTTTTTAAGTCCAGTCGTTTGAAAAACGATTCGAATTTCTGTTGTATCGGGTAATCGCTCGGCGCGCTGGACTCGACGGAGGAAACACGAACTGCTGCACGCATTGTTTCAGCATGCATGGTTTTTGGCATGTAAGATGCGAACACCGTTGACAGAATTTTATTCCCAAGCTGGGTTAAATGAGCCAACGAATCATCCAATTTCGATCGCTTTTCCAGTTGATCTACAAATTCAAAAATATCGGCAATATGCAATTGGCGCTCTTCCAGCTCCAACTTTTTACTCAGGATCGCCACCCACTGATCGTCAGTCAGGTTGAAGTTTTCGACTTGTGACGCCATATTTGGAAGCGATTTGATAGCCATTTTCTCTACAATATCGATTCGATGTGGCTCAAGCAAATTTAACTTTACCACCGATTGCACTTCTGCGTCGCTCAACTCTTCCCGACTTTTTACCCATTCGGAGGCCAGTTCATTTTTTTGATCCTCCTTCAAATAGGGAAGGAAAATTTCCGTATTGCATAAGAACACACTCGGATCACAGCGGTGATAAATCTGTTGAACAAGTGTATCCATGTTGTCACTGGGCAGATCAAACAACTGAATATTCTGAACCAATAGCGCGTGCAGCTTGTTATCAAGGCACTGTTGGGCAAATTCAAATCGTTCCGATAGCTTTAATTGAAATTTATCGATGTGCTTCATATACAATCTAGGCGATGAATGCCGGAGTGTATCGGCAAATTCCAATCGTTTTTCAGGTGAGACGCCAAAATTTTCTAGGTTATTTGACAAGGCATCGAGGCAACCCTTTGCATGAAGCCGATCAAAATATTCGTTGATTTTGGATTCGGACAAGGCGAAATGACGGATATTACGGGCAAAAGCATATTCATCTTGCTCGAAAAGTCGGTGAGCAATGTTTTGCCGCTGTTCAAGACTCAATTTCGATAGATCAAATTGCGTCACATCGAAATCATGCGAAACCGCCCCCACTGCTGTGGCCTGATCCAAAAACGGGAGTTGGTACTCACTCGGAAGGTTAAATTTTTTAAAAAATTTATGAAACAGTTTTGGACTTTGTGCAGCGCATTGATTAGCCAGTTCCATACGCTGTTTTTGAGACATGCATTCAAAATTGATCTTCTCGATAACATGATCAAACAAGAGCGGGCACTGTTCAATGAAACAACTGGCGAATCGATATTGCTGATCGACACTCAACGCCGATATATTGATCTCATCAATCTTACGCTTTAAAATAATTTTTTCATAGTAAAATTCATTTTGTGGTTTTTGCAGGAGATTGATCATGTTCTTTAAGTAGTTCAGTTGACGCTCAGGATCCATTTCATTAATTTTAAAAGAAATTTTTCCTAAGTTCGACAATAACGTAAGGTCATCCGACTCAGATTTGCCACTCATGCGTCCCAACAGCAGGTCGAGAAAATTCAATTGCTGGACGGAATCCAAACTCGAAACGTCAAAACAATTAAAATACACTTGCAAATCATTGCGACTCTGCTTAGCCATCGCTTCCGACAACAACAGGCGGTGTTTAAATTTCAGGGTATTAACACCAAACGTATCCATTTTCTTCAGAAACTGTTCCACGTGCTCTGGGGATTCCAATATCGCTCGGGCGAATTTCAGTTTTTCTTTACTGTGACTGTGCATTTTCCCCAACAGACGAACATCAATGTCACGATGACTGCGCCAGCGTTTTATGGCTTTTCGCAACGCGAGTGTGGCGTTAATTTTAGACTTAACGCGAGACAGCTTTGAACTGACACTGTTATTGACTGGGTCACGAAATGAGGCAAAACACCCAATTCTGGAGGGAAACGATGAATCCGTACGTGAGGCAAGCTGTTCTAACACGCCGCTCGGAGCAGCCGTTCGATTGCGGACGGGTAACCCGAAACATCGGGAAATAGAATTGAAAATTTCCATAGATAACCGCCGATGATCAGAGCTGTTCAAATGCGCGAGATAGTTATATTATTTATTGCCTATATCTTATTTCGAAACATTATATTTCCAAACGTAGAAACAATCAACAAACTATTACATTGCAAGTAATGTATACAGTCGATTTTTTATTTTTCTCTTTTATCTTTTCTTTGTCTATATCTCTCTAAACAGCGTGTTTACTCTGCATATCGATTTAGACATATCGATGCAAATCAGCCAGATGCTTTCACAGCGGCTTTTTCTGTGCGCCGAAACACCAGAGTATATTCATCCGATCGGCTGGCATCATAGCGATACCCCGCCGCGTCAAACGAGATCAAATGTTCCCGTTTTTTTGCCCGCTGCAACACCATATGTCGGGCCATCATGCCTCGCGCCTTCTTAGCAAAAAAACTGATCACTTTAAATTGACCCTTTTTCTCGTCCTGAAAAATTGGGGTGATCACGGGCACCCTTAGGGCCTCAGCGTGCACCGCTTTAAAATATTCATTTGACGCCAAATTCACCAAATAGTTGGCCCGAATAGCCGCGATGTCCTGGTTCAGTTGATCCGTAATACGATTGCCCCAAAACGCATACAAATCCCGCCCTCGCTCCGTCAGCAGCGCCGTCCCCATTTCCAATCGGTATGCTTGCATCAAATCCAAAGGCCTCAGCACTCCATACAATCCAGACAATATACGCACATGTTTCTGTGCGGCTTTCACACTGGCCGCATCCAACGAAGCGGCATCCAAACCGACGTATACATCGCCTTGAAAAGCAAACAGTGCCGGCGCGGCATTTTCCAGCGTGAATGGACGCTTCCAGATGCGATACCGATCCGCATTGAGCGCGGCCAGTTTCTCACTGAGCTTCATCAAGCGGCCCAACTCTGAAGGTAATAAGGATTGCAGCACGTCAACCAAGCGCTGCGACTGATCCAGCATCGTCGGTTGCGATACGGATTTGAACGATTGAGTTACCGACATATTTAGCGTTTTCGCCGGTGATAACACAAGCAACATCTTTTAAACGCTCCCTTCGCGTCTCACACTGGATTTGTTACTTCAAATCCGCATAATCATCACACTCGCTCGAGCACAAACGGCCCAAACCAATATTCACAAATTGTAACACATCAACACAATACAAGCCGCTTTCTCATCCATACACCATATATGCTGTATGCTACGAGTGCCCTAAAAGATTTTTTATATAAATCAGGAAAGCTCGAAAGATAAACAAGGAGTCAACACCACGGATGGATTTATCTCACTACTGTGTACTGGTTGCAGAAGGGACAACACGAAGTGGTCGTCTCATCGCCTCAGGCCTCGCTGCCTTGCGCGCAAGCGTCATCGTGGGTACACCCAATTTACGTCAGGGCCAAGCAATTCGAAACGCGCTGGTGGCAAAAAACCGCAATCCGCGCATCCACACGTGCCCGCTCGATTTAACAAACCTGAGCAGCGTTGAACAAGCCATTGTTAAACTCAAAACGCAATTTCCACATTTGAATGCACTCGTACTCAACGCGGATCGACTGTTCTGGCGCTACCGAAAAAGTAATGAGGGGTTTGAGGCCACGTACGCACACCACGTCCTCGGTCCATTGAGTTTGAGTTTGGGGCTCACCGATTTACTGGCACAAAATCGCCGCTCCATCATCATCACTTTCGGTTCCGATCAATACCCATTTACGAGACAAGCCTTCGATTACAGTATGAAATCCAGCACAACGTTTCCCACAAAACAGTCGCCACCACGCACCGTGAGCTACAACCCGTTAAAATCGTATTTGGAAGCCAAACTCGCTATTCTCATGATCAGCAGCGCACTGCGCACACGACTTCATGGCAATACCGCAACCGTGTTTGCATTGGATACCCCTATTTCGATGTCTGACCGACATCCACTTCAACTCTGGATGGGATATTTAACAAACCAACTTCGATCGCCTGCGGTGTACGCAGAGACGGTGCCACACTTATTGGTGTCACGCAAACGCATGCCTTATTCTGGTTGCTTAATTCGCGAAGGAAAACCAAGTCGCAAACACGGCATTTGTCAGGAAATCGATCAAGATCAATTGTGGGAACAAACGGTGGCCGACCTGCGCGCGCACAGCCCTATTCTACATGCAACATCTCCCCTCTATCCAAGGAATCTCGGGATCCAAGGAGTTTCAGGCTAAGGGGTTTCGGGCTAAGAGGTTTCAGGCTAAGAGGTTTCAGGCTAAGGGGTTTCGGGGTTCTCCGCTAATCGACTCAAGTACGAAGAAAAATTACCCGTCACCACTTCCGAGCTGGGCAGCACCAAGCGAAAACGCCCCGTAATGCTGTCCACTCCAATGGACTGGATATCCAAGGAACCTTCTTTAATCAATTGCGTTTTATCCATCCCCATCGCCGTAAAACGATCTGAAATCAAAACTGCCGTGTAATCTGCCGTCAAGGTGTGCTCACCCACAGTGGGTACACCAGGCAAATTGAAAATAAGCTCCATCAATTGACTTTGCAAAGGAAACGTCAATCGCAAAGCTGTCGGCAGCGTTGCCGCACAAATTTGGTTCACCGCACGAATGTCATCCAGACCACTCTCATCCCAGCACAGCGTTTGATCCAACACGGGTCGTTTCTTCAATGAGATGGGCAAGGGTGGATCGATAAGATTCAGAATGATTTCCGCATCACTCTTAACCGTAATATCACGAATCACACCTTGAGCGCCCCCCACCAATAAGCCCAACTGAGCGGATTCCAACACATCACCATTCCGCGTCAACGGCAAACGGATACGCGGATCTTCACAAATAGTCGCAGACACCTCGGTCTGCTGATCGACGAAAAAGAAACTACTGCGAACTAATTGAGTGAATTCAGGAAAATCACCCACCGCAACCTCAATCAAACTTTGCGTTGCCGGATTCAGACCCCAGCGTCCTGTTAACCCTCCTGGACGCTCCAGTGAACCACATTTAGCAGCGTATGGATCGCTTGCTGGCGGCGTTGGGTTGGGATTTGGAGCGGGCGGCGGTGTGAGCGGAGGCGCGTCAGCAGGCGGCGGATTATCACTGGGGCAAGTCACAGCCTGATCCAGTTCATGAATCAGTGCAATGCTGACTTCGCCCAGGCTGGAATCACCCCTCAATGTCAGTCTCACATTGGTCTCACTGCACGCCCCCACGATTAACGCATTATTCGACAAGCGCTGCTGCGCCGTGCTGCCCTGGTCTTCAAACCAACGGCTCTCTATCAACAGCGATAGCGCGCTGTCGGCTACGGTGGCCTGCAATCCCCCTGCAATGTCAGCGTGTAACATGTGAATCCGCTGACCCGCCACAAAACTAAACTTGCCCGTCACGCTACTGCCCGGCTCGGCGCTCGCTTGCGCCAAGGAACCACAGACAGCGTTGCTGTTACGTACACGCAATCGTGAGCCCGGTCTGGAGAACGATACGGTAAACATATCCTTTTCTTCTTCCACTGCAATCAAGGGGACGGCAATGTCGAAGGCGTCGTCAGGTATCACAACATAGGGCACCCCCGCGCGATTTTCAAAACGCACCGCACCACTCTCTGACAAAGGCAGTTCGTATATACCCTCTTGATCGATCACAGCAGGCAGCGTCATGACTTCCATCGATCCGTCATCGGCGCCGCAAAACAACAGTTCCACTTCACTGCGATCCGACGCTTCTGCCACCAAAAAACGCGTTTCCATCAAATCGGTGCCGCTTAAGGCGAGCTGCGCGGTCTGATCATTCGGATCGATGCGCCACAACCCCGATATTAACGCCGCTTCCACAGCCGGCGAATCGCCATCCTCTGGATTCCCATTCCCCGCATCAGCGCTCTCTTTTATTCCATTTTTTAGCGCTCGTTCAAAACGATCTCCACAAGCGGACACATTCAACAACGCCAAGCAACACAGCAGCAGCGCTATAGATCTTACAAGAACTCTATACGAAGAAGCTCTAAACACAGGAAGCCATCCTTTACTGTTCTTATTACTGTTTCTTATCATTTATGAACGCCGATTCGAAACGCAAAAAAACACACGCTGCTTAAATCGCTGATATCTGCTGACAACAAAATATGTACCGTTTATATTTTTTTCTACAACTAGAGGGACAAGGTGAAGATATGTTTCCAAATCGTTAATCGTTCGTCATCAGATTTAAAAGCGCTTGACTTTCCAGGACATATCATCACAATGCTACACGTCAAGACTTAGAGACAGCTGGATCACAACCACCAGCCGTTTGATGAAATTCAGAAAAATCAAGAGGTTTTTGTTATCTGACATGCCACAAACACCTCCTAACAATGACCCCAACACTCACAGCGCGCCTAAGAGCATGACAAGCACGACAACACACACCATTGCATCTGAAACGACTGGTCACGATAACAACACAGACGTTCAGCACAATACGAACGATTCGAACACCGTGAGCGCAGACCTCAGTCCAGCGCCTGCTACGTCTACAGATTCTTCTACGTCTACAGATTCTTCTGCGCCTACAGATTCGTTTTCGTCACGCCCGACAGAACCGTTGGCGACGAAACCGACCAAAATGGGGAACTCAGTCTCTCAAAAGCGTGTAAAAACGGGCAGCATCGAACGTCGCTGGACACTGGCGAGAGCCAGCCTCTTGGCTTGCTCTCGCCTGGCGGCTCGCACCGCACGCGCCTACTGCAGTCCCACTGAAGGCCGACAAAGAGAAATTAGCAAAGCGCTGACCACAGAAGCCAACTATTTAGTTGGGGAAATTGGCAAACTGAAAGGCAGCGTCGTCAAAGTCGGGCAATTGATGGCGCTTTGGGGTGAACACTATTTACCCAAAGAAATCACCAGCGCTTTACACCAATTGGAAGACCAGAACGCCCCATTGGAGTGGTCCGTCATTGAGGCGTGCCTACTGAACGCCCTTGGTCCCAATACATTTAATGATTTTGAGTTTGACCCCAACCCCATCGGGGCCGCCAGCTTTGGCCAAGTGCATCGAGGTCGACGTCGCAGCGATGGCAAGGATATTTGCTTCAAAATACAGTACCCTTGGGTGGCCGACGCCATTGAAGCAGACTTGGCGATCATGACGCAGCTTCTTCGAATTACCCGCATGATTAAATTTTCACGCGATCTCGAACAATGGATGTCGGAAGTCACTCGACTGCTGCGTGATGAAGTAAATTACGATTTGGAACTGGCCGCCACGCAGCGCTTTTATGATTACCTGAAAGACGAACCTGGCTACCACGTTCCCGAAGTCATTCCCAAATATTCATCTCGTACAATCCTGGCCAGTTCCTTTGAGTCTGGCGTCAGCATCAACTCGCCCGAAGTAAAACAATTATCGCAAACAAGACGCAACAAGCTGGCTACAGCCAGCTTGTTGTTGTTCTGGCGTGAAATTTTTGATTGGGGAGAAATGCAAACTGACACCAATTTTGGCAACTACTTCGTGCGCATTGACCAGACGGATCAGCATAATGACGAACTGGTACTGCTCGATTTTGGCGCTACACATCGTTTTGACCCAAGCGTTTTGCAATGCGGCTATAAGCTGATCGCGGGGACCTATCTCAATCGCCCACAGTGGGTAGAAGACGCCATACGTCAATTAAATTTTCTTCACCCCAAAACGCCACAGCGCGTTTACGATGATTTTTTCCGTCTGTGTCGTTTGGCACTAGAACCTTTTCTGGAAACCACCGGAGCACACCACGATGAACAAGGTTGCTACAACTGGTTAAAATCGAATCTAATCAATCGAATTCTACTCTTCGCCTCTCAAAATGCTCTCTCCACCTCTTTTCAGGTACCGCCGAGAGAGTTAATGTATATTTCGCGAAAAATCATCGGCGCTTATACATTAATGGGTCTTCTGGATGCCAGAGTCGACATACGTCTCATGCTAAAACCATTCATTGATCGACTGAATTTAAGCGACGAGACAATTTCGGGCGTCACGACAACAGGTGAAAACGGAACAGGCGCAATTGCAGCGGACACTAAGAACACGCACACGGATGACAGTGAAAAGTAAAAAAACGGCATATCTCAAAACAAACTTTTCACACCGACTCACACGACTAGACACTAAAAAACCAAAAGTTTACATCAATCTGTATTTTAAAGTCTTAAAGTGTTCCAACCACATTTCGGTTTTGGAAATAATAAACGCGCTCAGTCTTTTCTTCTCAAAGTTTCCTCAGTATGATAGGGTCCTTCGCCACCTGTGCGCTGAGTTCGGTTATACCAATACCCACCAGCCTTACTAACGGCGAAAATAGCGTGATTCGCGTCACGATTGAACATTGAGTGGATCATTTTAAGAAAGGGGGACTACCGTGAAAAAACTCAATACCAAGACCCGTATCGTTACAGCGGTTGCGGCAGGTATAGCTAGCGTGGCGCAAGTACCCGCAGTCCTAGCTGACAGCGTTTCAGTGACTCCGGGTGTAGGCTACTATTCATTCGACAGCGATTTAAAGTACGATGATACCTCCGCACCCTCACTTGGCCTGCAGTATCAGTTTGGCAACAAATTCGCCGTTGAAGCAAATTACAGCGAATCGGAAGTCGACTTCGAAAATTCCGCAACTGACTTCGATTGGCGCTACGTACGCCTTGACGCCTTTTACCGGTATACTGGCGTCAGCGATAAAATCATTCCTTACCTCGTAGTCGGCGCTGGCGATGCGAAGAGTGAGCTCAATAGTGGCGAAAGCGACAACGAAACTTTGCTGAATGCTGGCGCCGGTGTTCAGTTCCTTCTGGATAAAGGTCTATCAATTGTTGCAGACCTCCGTGGGATTAACAGCATTGATGCTGAAAAAACTTCTGGTTTAGCCAGTCTTGGCCTCTCCTACACCATGGGATTCGGGCAATCTAAAAGCAGCAAAGGCTCTTTTGATATCAGCAAAAACGACAGCTCCGATGCAGACTCTGATCACGATGGCATTGCCAACAGCGCGGATCAGTGTAACGATACACCTGCTGGCGTTGCGATCGATTCAAACGGTTGCGGTTTAGATGGTGACAACGATGGCATCGCGGATTATCGCGATGAGTGCGCACAAACGCCCGCCGACATCGAAGTGGATAACGTGGGTTGCCCGAACGACCTGGATCGCGACGGTATCGCCGATTACCAAGACCAGTGCCCCGAATCTGCCACCGGTGCGCTCATTGACAAGAGTGGCTGCGCCGTTCAGGTTTCTCAGAATATTCAGTTCCAATTGAATTCCGCTGAGTTGCCAGAAAACTCAATCGGCAAAGTGGAAGAAATCGCTACGTTCTTGAAGCGTTATGACCAGACTATCGCTATCATAGAAGGTCACTCCGATTCATCCGGTGAGCAGCAGTATAATGAGAAGCTGTCTAATCTGCGCGCTGCACAGGTAAAACAAATTCTTGTCTCGCAATTCGGTATTGATCCCAAGCGAATCAAAACCGAAGCGTACGGCGAATCCAAACCCATTGCCAGCAACGATACCCCAGAGGGGCGCATTTTGAACCGCCGAGTAACCGCAACGGTTACTGCGCATTAATGCGGCCACCTGTACAAAACAAAACTGATCCAAGCTCTTGCCATCCAATTCAGCAACCGCATGAAACGCCGTTTCGACCGGATCGACATAACGAATACTCGCTTTTGTCAGCCACAAATCAGCACGTGCACGCATCATTTCAACAAGACGTCGGTCGAGTTCCGTTCGAATTAAGCCCCACCCCGACATCGACATCACGGTGTATAGGCTGCCCGCAAATGCTGTCCCGTGGACGTTTCGATTTGGCGGCAACGGCGCAGCCAAAATAAAGCGCTCACGATGAATGGGAAATGCCGTGATTTCCATTTGTTTACATATTGGAATTTCAGCCCATAAATACTGCGTGAATGCATCCCCCGCCGCGCGAATCTCAGATGTTATGTTTTCATCTGAAAAAATGCTATCATCTTGTCCTACTTTATTCACAAGATCACTGTCCTTCCGCTTACGTTCTTCATCCGAAACTGCGCACAAACTCGTGTCACTTGCTGTCATCCCACCCCGCCCCTACTTATAAAAATCCTATTACTTTACACCATACGCCCAAATCAAAATGCGCAATCGTTGCACCCTAAGTCATTGTTCCCCATTTCGCAAGTTCCCGTTGAACACGCGTGACATAAATGCCGCAAAAACTGATAGACTGGGAACGAAGAATTCACCTGCCGACGCACGCGTGAACCACACGCGGACAGGCCTGATTTAGATTAATACATATAAAATACAATAGCTTAAACAAATTATTTCGCCCAAACCGCTCTTTCAATAAGCACCGAAAACACAGGATGGGTAACATGAGCACAAAAAAAGAACTGCCATCCAGTATCAGTAAAAAACGCCAGAAAACGCTCCCGCCCGGTTACGAATGGCAGGCCGTAAGTGCTTGGCGAATCAGTCAGTTGCAGCCATCCTCTTGCCCGCCGCCGCGTACGCACAGTTACCGCTCCCCCATTCTGACTCACCGAGGAGAAGACTTACACCATAATTTGCGAGATCACATTCAGGTCCCCACCGAACAACCACCTTCACGACTTCAGTCCAATACAGACGACACACCCAATTCAATCAATCACATACAGAACACTCGCAGCAAGATGCGTCTCTTAGAAGATCTCGAAGAACGCTTCTTTTTGACTTTTCGAGGTTTACCAAGTGAGCAGCAAGTTGCACTGCGCGATCGCCTCCAAGAGGCAGATTTAGCCCTGTTCCACTTTCAACAACAAACCCTCGCCAAGCGTCAATCTACGCTTAGAGAACAAGCCGAACAACGCCAGCTAAGCCACGATGCAAACGCACAATGGGAACGGCTCGCTCAGCGACTAAAAGCAATCATCGCTCGCGCACAGGACAAACACAGCCAAGAGAAAAAACAAGATACAGGCAGCGACGACTCACCGCAATATGCTCTCTCATTCCAATCATGGAGCGCTCTGGTCGAAGCGCTGATTCTGGCGATATCCAGCACAGCGAAATCAGGTCTCAACGCAACCCATTACCTGCCGCCACTGAGCGCGCCTCCCGGCAACGTTCGCTTACGTCGCCAAATGGCAGCGCGTATAATGCAATCAGAGGCTAAAAAGCAAAGCAAACAACTAAAAAGGATGCAATGGCTATTACGCCAAGATAAGAAACACAAGCACGCTCAATTTGGTGCGCAACCCACGGAACATAAATCTGAGGCAGACGCCACTTTTTCCGATTACCCCCCTTCCGAACACTCGTCCTCAGAACACTCACCTTCCGACTACTCGCCTTCAGAACATCCATTTCACCCCTGAAGCGCACCGCTCCAGGGGCTTCATGAATCGCTTCATGGCGACCAAAAAACATGAATGGGCACACGTTGCTGCGCCAACAGCGCTCGGACAGGCAACGCGCTGTAATCTTGACTATCCAAGTCGGATAAAGCGTCCTGGTATACGTCCCATTTTTCCTGCCCCGTTATCAACAACACAATACGATGACTGTTTAGTATTTCACGTAGCGTTAACGATAGGCGTGGCGTATCGGTCTTTGCCGGGTGCACGCCAATACATGGCTCAACACTGGTCAACCCCGTCTGAATTTCTGGGCAATCCGGAAACAAGGACGCAATGTGTCCATCAGAGCCCATACCCAAAATAGTGAGATTGTAAGGCTTGGATAAAGTGTTCAAGCGTTGTCCCAATACCCTTTCCGCCTCCGACGGATCTTTATGAGACGTCAACAAAGGCACAAACGCCGCTCGCCCCGCTAATCCCACCAACAGCGACTCCTGAATCAGCTTTTGGTTACTGCGAGGATCCGTTGGCGCGACCCAACGCTCATCACTTAAGGTGACGACCACTTTAGACCAATCGACATCCATACGCTGCAAACGCGTATAAAGTGGCTTAGGCGTGCCGCCACCGGTCGCCACTAGGGTCGCACTACCTTGTTGAATCAACGCTTGCCCTAACTGCCGCACCACAAACTCTGCCAGCGTATCCAGCATCTCATCCGCTTCATCAAAAATATGCTCGTCAATCCAGTCTCGTTCAAGCGACGTTGACTCGTCTGCCTCTGTGGTGCGCTGAGTGTGGCGCGCATCGGCTTGGGTTTCATCTGTCATCATATTGTTCACTCCAGAATAAATCGCTTCGATGTTATGACCATAGCACGTTAAAATATCTGCATTAAAACACACGGTGGACGGAAAGACACACCAGTCGTTGACGCACCACCCATAAAGATGCCCTTTCCAGCAACAGATGAAGTTTTTCTGGAAACAAGATCAGAACGCTGTACGCAAATACGCCCCAGCCTGATAGACTGGTGAAATAGCGACGAGTAAGTCACCAAGTAGGCCACGACCTTGGCTGAACACGAACATCGCGACCACAAACGCCCGACGATCAATATATAACCCACCATGACTGCTTCACCGCGCAGGTAACAACACAAGCTTGACCCAAGACAACAGTAGGATACGCATGATGACCGCAAAGACAACGTCTGCAAAAAAGCCATTCAAAAATTCATTTAAACACTCATTTAAACAAAATCCTATTGCCACCATCAATGCCGCTTTGCAACCGTTGGATGAATTGAATTTCTATCTTCGACAGCACAACCTCAGCCACAACAGCCCACGTCACGTTATCCTCAGTCAGCTGTGGATGTTGCAAGGACGACTGGCGGGTGAGTGGGATCGACTGCAACTACGCAAACACCCCGCTTGGCTGAGACTATTTCTGGCTCGCCAAGTCCGTATGGTTTGCGCGCTGACGTGTCGACGCGTGCCCAGCAAATGGCGCGATCATATCATTGAAATTGAAAGAAATTTACTGAATTCGCTGTCTTTAAATTAATTATTTTTGTATCAAGGAGTTATCACTAGACGTGCTTGGTACACAGCAGTAGAAAAGCGATCTGTCTTGCTTTTTTTAAGATCAACCGGTTTAAGATCAACCGACTAGGCAGGTTAAACCAGATAGCCATTATATAAAATGGCGTCCCCTAGGGGATTCGAACCCCTGTTACCGCCGTGAAAGGGCGATGTCCTAGGCCTCTAGACGAAGGGGACGCAACAGTTCAGGGATCTGTTACCCTGATTGGCGTCTTGGCATCCTCAAAGTGAAGTTTGCTGCCTCACCTCAAGTAGGCGGCAATTCTATGGCGACCTTAGACCATAGTCAAGCCTTTTAGTGACATAATGGCATAAAAAAATTTCTCTTCTCCTTATCCTTTGAAATCTTTAGTGTATGGATCTTTCACAGCAGTACAGAGCGAAAACCAGGACCTCTTGATCGGTCTACACTTATAGCTACTCTTGTTTATAGCTACTCTCGTTTATGTTTGTTAGCTTGTGCGATACGCATGCGTTATGGAAACGTGGCTCATCACGTCAAACTTTGGATCTTGCCCATGCCATCAAATTGGATCATCCCCATTATGAGTGTTGGCATTGCCGGAATCTTTGCGGCACTGTACATCGTTTCTTCTTTGGAGCGTATTCGCACCAATCGTTCCATCAAAATTGGCACCTGGCAAGATCGAGCCCATCGTTTACAACACTTGTTGGCGGCTTCGCCGCCCAATGCTCTAACCCATGCCGTTAAACAAGCTGGGTACACCGAAATACAACGATGCCTACTCGAGGTTCTCAAGCTCAACAGCCACAACAGCACCGCTCGAAAGCGTCTCACAGAGGTAAATGAAGCTCTGAAAAAACTGCCCAGCGAGCCCCCCGCTACCCTCAAACTGGATCCCATTCGAACCCTTGATGAACTGAAAGAAGTCCGACAGCAATTGACGAATTTATTTAACTTCGTACATATTGCAGCCAAAACCAAACGCCTTGACGTCACAGCCGCTAAACAAGAATTGGACATTCTCAAAAATCTGTTTACCGAAGCCGGCGTATCCTATTACCTTAACGCTGCCAAAGCCGAGGAAAACCAGAAAAAATATCACGCCGCTTTACATCATTACAAAATGGCACTAGGCGAATACAAAAAATCCAACACAAACAACCTGTACAAGGAACACATAACCGCGATACAAAATGCGGTGGCCGATTTGGAGCTTCGTCAACAAGACCTGCAAAACGCCATGTCCCATTCGGCGACCAACAATCTCCTCGCCTCCGCTGTTGACGAAATGCAAAACGACGAGGACGCCCTGTGGCAAAAGAAAAAATTCTAATGAGCGATGCGGCTTCGCCACATCGCATACACGCAATGAGCACCCGCAACACAATCAAATCAACGCTGTTACCCCTTACCGACAATGACTGAACACAAGATATGACTGAACAAACAGTTGAAAACCTCACAAAAACGCCATCACTGCGGCACCATTTACGTGAACACTGGTTAGCAGCCTTTTTGGTGGGCGTTCTGTTGATCACGATGGCTTCCTTTTGGCAGTACCACCGATTTGTACCCACGTTTAATCAGCAAATGCACACCGTCATGTCTGTGGCCGCTCCACTGATCGAACAAGCCATGCAATACGGAGCCACCGATCAAGTCTCAGCCGCCCTCATCGGCCTCACCAATCATCCCAACATCATTTACGGTGTGGTTGTAGACGCTCAAGGCCAACGCATCGCCAAAATTAACCGCCAACCACAGCAACGCAGCACTCGCTGGTTAACCGAAACAGTGTTTTGCGTTATTTTGCCCATTCTGTTTGGTTTAAGTGCATTGAAAAGCGCAACGGAATCCCCCCACTCGTTATCACCTCACCTGATCTGAGCGCACGGAGACAGACATGTTGTATTGTCCACGATGAAATGGTCTTAACACCCAGCCTGGGTTTACTGACAAACCAAATCAATCGGCTACTTGAGCAAGTAAACACCAACGTCATGCGGCGCGAACGCGCCGAAGATGATCTCAGGAAAAACCTGGCCAGCTTAGATTACATTGTCGCCGAACGCACAGAAGCGTTGCGAGACAGCAACAAACGACTCCAAACGCTCGTAACCACCATGGAATCGCGCATTGAACAAACGGAAACGGTGGCGCAATTGCGCCTTGATTTTCTTACCATCATGGGACACGAAATCAAGACCAACCTAACAGGTTTGAGCACTCTATTGGCCAGCGAAATCGACAATTTACAAAACAACCATCACACCCAAAACCTGCAAGTCGTCCACAACTCAGAACACTTTTTGCTTCAAATGATCGACGACATTCTCGATCTGTCCCGACTCGACGCCAGCAAACTCAAACTCAAGCACCGCCAATTTGACCTAGGAGAATTGATTGAGCAAGTCACGTCCTTGCATCACGCTGAAGCCCGCCTCAAAGGCGTAGAATTGTACAGTGCTATCCCAGCGAATTTTCCCTGCGTGTTCATCGGCGATGACGCACGCATTCGACAAATACTCAATACCCTCACTCTCAACATCCTGACATTTTCCGATCACGGTGAATTATGCCTTTCCGTGGAGCAACGCGATGAACAAACGGTCGTCATTCGCATACAGGACAGCGGCATCAGCATCGCCGCCGACGCCTTCAACGCTATTTTCAAACCCATATCCAGTGACCTTGATCTGGGTACAGGCGTCACACTCAATGATTGGGGTCTGACACTGGTGAATCGACTGCTCAGTTTGATGAACGCGACCGCCGAGTTGAAACACGATACCTCGTGCTACGAATTAGCGATCACCATCCCACTGCGAGAATTTCGACACGAATTCGATGATGAACTGAGTCTCGACAAACTGAACGACTTGCATATTACGGTCATCAGTACTGCGCCATCCTCAGGCACACGCATACTTTTACGTTATTTAAATGGGTGGTCAACACACGTTCACCACATTCAAAAAGTGCCGGTATCCGACTACAGCCCAGAAGAAATCAATCGCATTATCAACAGTGATTTTTGCATTGTTGATCAGTTAAACTCGATCACGGCGTTAAACGATCAACTGCATGCACTCAGCATCACTCAACGCACACGCTATCTGCTGCTGGCTGAAGCGCAGCATTTTCCCAGTACCGATACCATACAAGCTCTGAATATCACGAGCGTCTTACCACTGCCGCTGCACCGCCGCCCCTTACTGACCACGCTCTTATTACATACACACGCCTCACCCGCTACACCCGAACAATCCACCGCACAAACATCCACCGCACAAGCTGCTGTATCACAACCCGTTACACAAGCCGTAACACAAGCCGACACAATGGAAAACCCGCTCGCATGGATACATCAAGAAAAGGAATTACATGTGCTGCTGGTTGAGGACAATCCCATCAGCGCCATGCTGTACAACACCTTACTTCGAAACATGCATTGTCGTATCTTGAACGCTCAAAACGGTATGGAAGCGCTCGAACTGATCCCCTCAGGCCCTTTTGACATCATTTTTATGGATTGTCATATGCCCGAAATGGACGGTTACGAAGCCACCGCGCTGATTCGAGAATCGTTATCCGAAGAAAAGCTCCCTATCATCGCCCTGACGGCAGACACCAGTCATCAGAATCGAAATCACTGCCGACAAGCCGGCATGAATGATCTACTCCAAAAACCGAGCTCACAAGCGGAATTAGCATCCATGCTCGACACGTGGATCTGGCATCGTCACGACAAAATACAGCATGGCTATCCCGTCACGGACCGCCATCCAACGTAACTCCAACGTTAGGTCATTACGTCAGCTCAACGGGCGGTGGCGCTAACACTTCCCGACTGCCGTTGGTTCCCATCGTACTGACAACCCCCGCTGACTCCATCATTTCAATCATGCGAGCCGCTCGGTTGTATCCGATTTTCAGCTTTCGCTGTACCGAAGAAATGGAAGCCCGGCGCGTTTCCGTCACAAAGCGCACGGCTTCATCATACAAGGGTTCACTGTTTTCACCATCTTGATCATAACCACCCGGCATGTACGTACCTGGAATCTCCTCCAATTGGCCATCTCGCACTTCATCGAGGTAGTCCGGCTCACCACGCGCACGCCAATCATCGCAAATGCGATGCACTTCTTCGTCCGACACAAATGCGCCGTGCACCCGCATTGGCAAACCCGTACCAGGCGGTAGATACAACATATCACCATGTCCCAGCAGCTGCTCAGCACCGCCTTGATCCAAGATTGTGCGCGAATCCACTTTACTGGATACTTGAAACGCAATACGGGTCGGCACATTTGCCTTGATCAAGCCTGTAATCACGTCCACGGACGGTCGTTGGGTTGCCAAAATCAAATGAATACCCGCTGCACGCGCTTTTTGTGCGATACGCGCAATCAATTCCTCCACTTTTTTGCCGACAATCATCATCATGTCGGCGAATTCATCAACCACAACCACAATCTTAGGTAACATTTCCAAATCCGGTGCCAAGTCCGGCTCAGCCGACTCCCCGTCTTTCACGAGACTCACCCCCGCAGTGGTGGGCATCGATTTAAACAATGGATCTTTGATGGGTTCGCCTTTCTCAATGGCTTCGTGCACTTTGCGGTTATAACCCGCGATGTTGCGCACCCCCAGTGAAGCCATCAATTTGTAGCGACGCTCCATCTCCGCCACACACCAGCGCAGCGCATTCGCCGCCTCTTTCATGTCGGTTACCACGGGCGATAACAAATGCGGTATGTCGTCATATATGGACAATTCCAGCATTTTTGGATCGATCATGATTAAACGCAATTCATGGGGCGTGGCTTTCATCAACATACTGATTAACATCGCGTTCAAACCGACCGACTTACCCGAACCCGTCGTGCCCGCCACCAGCAAATGCGGCATACGGGCCAAATCCGCCACAATGGGATACCCTGCTATGTCTTTACCCAGGCTTAAAGTCAGCGCAGACTCAGCGGCCTCGTAGACCTCCGACGACACGACTTCGCGCAAACGAATCACTTCACGAACGGTATTGGGGATTTCGATACCCACCACCGTTTTCCCGGGAATAACTTCCACCACACGCACGCTGATCACGGCCAGTGAACGCGCCAAATCTTTCGCTAAATTACTAATCCTACTTACTTTAATACCAGGCGCCGGCTGGATTTCAAACCGCGTAATCACAGGACCCGGCAGCACAGTCTCCACCGTTGCTTCAATGCCAAAGTCTTTCAGCTTCGCCACCAACGTTTCGGACAATTGTTTTAAATCTTGCTCGGAGAAACCTTGTGGCCCTTGATCATCGGGTGGATCCAATAATTCAATGCTTGGCGCATCATGACTCCCCAATTTGTTAAAGATCCGTCGGCGGCGTGTACGCGTTTTCTTTCGTCCACCTTCGTCACCTTCCTTCCGCGTCGTAGCCGCAGACGCCATAATAATCGCCCCACCACATGACGCCGTTGCTTGTTCCGGCACCGTCGGCGCTAAGCGTGGCACATCAACCACTTCAGCGTTTACGCTGCTCTGCGCCTCACGTCGATGCGCTCGAAACTTTTCAACGCCTTTTCGCGTTGCGCCACTCATCACGCGCCCCAAAAACGGAAACATCGGCGCCAATCGGTGTGCAGCAAAGCTCAATACTTCCAACCATGAAATTTCGAACACCAAGGTTAAACCAATCAACAAGGCCGCCGCCCACAATAACCGAGCGCTGGTCGGATTAAACATATTGTTTGATTTCAGCGCCAAGGCGGATCCCAACAAACCGCCCGGAGAACCACCGGGTGCGCCAGGCAGAGGTGAAAACGGCGTCACGAGCACCAATTCCGCCAGTGAGGCGCTGGCGGCAACCAATACAATAATGCCGATGATCTGCATCAACACAATCACGGCTGTGTAACTGCGTTTACGCGGCCAAATCATTTCAATAATCACGGCAACGATGGTCAACGGTACGCTGTACGCCACATAACCCACCATGGTTAATAACACATCCGCAATTAAGGCCCCCACACGCCCACCGTCGTTATGCACCATCGTTTCATGTGCGAGCACATTAAACCCAGGATCACCCGCATCAAAGGTCACCAATGAAATAAACAAATACAAGGCAATCGTAGCCAGCAACAGCACAACACACTCTTTAAGTAAGCGCCGTACACGATTCGTCCACGAAAGTTGTTCGGTCGCTTGTTGCATCGACGCCAGCGTCTCTTGCGCCGGACTGGGTTCTGAGGAGCTCTGTGCGCTCGTTTCAGCGGACTTGGAGTCCGTAGACTTCGACTCACTCGCCGACTTACGCCGCTTTCGAGCACGCGGTTTAGGCGACTCCTCTGCCGATTGACTCCCACTCGCTTCCGTCACTTCCGACTGGTTCACGTCTTCGACTTGCCCCTCATCGTTCTTCCCCACAACCCCTCCAAGCCCAGCCAACAGCCGGTTCTGTACCCCATAAAGTCATCAGTTTATACCACACAGCAAAACCACTCGAATTCATCCATCTACCGCACAACGTCTGCATCGGGTATTTGCTCACCAAACCATCGCACAAAAACCCTTACAGCTCAAAACGGTTAACCGACAAAGCGCACGACAAAAGACACACAGCCCAACGCCTCCTTTACGCCCGTTCTACACCACCTTATGGTAACGCACTCACTTTGTGTTACCCTTAATAACTTATTCCAGTTAAAGTATTCCAGTTAAGCTATTCGCTGGATGAAAACGGGTATTACATATTTTAACGACGTTGTTTTTTTCCATCATTCTTCATCTTTCTCAATAAAGTTGGAATTCGTTATGACAGAGATTATCCACCACCCCTTAATCATTTTGGGTTCCGGCCCTGCCGGGTACACCGCTGCCGTATACGCCGCACGCGCCAACCTCAAACCCGCACTCATCACGGGCATACAACCCGGCGGACAATTAACCACAACGACCGATGTGGACAACTGGCCAGGCGACGCCGATGGCGTTCAAGGGCCCGAACTGATGCAGCGTATGCAAGCACACGCGGAACGTTTCGATACAAAAATCATTTTCGACCACATCCATACCGCGCAACTGCGCGAGAAACCGTTTCGCTTAAGCGGTGACAACGCCACGTACACCTGTGACGCGTTGATCATCACCACCGGCGCCTCCGCACGTTATTTGGGTCTACCCAGCGAAGAAGCGTTTAAAGGCAAAGGCGTCAGCGCCTGCGCCACCTGCGATGGGTTCTTCTATCGCGAACAAAAAGTCGCGGTCATTGGCGGCGGCAATACCGCTGTGGAAGAAACGCTGTACTTGGCCAACCTGGCCAGTGAAGTCACCTTAATTCACCGTCGAGACAGCTTGCGGGCGGAAAAGATTCTACAGGATCGGCTGATTGAAAAAACCAAAAACGGCAATGTGCGTATCCTCTGGAATCACAGCTTGAATGAAGTGCTGGGTGATGAGCATGGCGTAAACGGTTTGCGCTTACTCTCAACCACCGATGACACCTCGCGTCTCTTGGACGTCACGGGTGTGTTTATCGCCATCGGTCACACCCCCAACACCGAACTTTTTGTGGATCAACTGGACATGAAAAACGGTTACATTCTTATTAATTCTGGACTGGATGGCAATTGCACGGCAACCAGTATCCCAGGCGTTTTTGCTGCGGGCGATGTGGCTGACCACGTATACCGACAAGCCATAAGCTCCGCTGGGTTTGGTTGTATGGCTGCCCTGGATGCCGAAAAATATCTGGATAGCTTATAGTCTATATAGTCTAGGCGCAGTGCTTGGCGCACCGCCCCGATTGCGAGCCCTAACCCATAAGATTTCGGCAAAAGCGATGCTATGGTAGACGTTCCAGTACTTTCTCCTTTTTCCGTTGGTTTCCCACCGCCTGAAACAGCTTTACAGGAACCCAACGGATTGCTTGCAATCGGTGGCGATTTAACATCCGAACGATTACTAAACGCCTACCGTACGGGCATTTTTCCTTGGTTTAACGAGAATCAACCTATCCTATGGTGGTCGCCGCACCCTCGGACAGTCCTGTTTCCGGATCATTTTCTCTGTTCGCGTTCTTTACGAAAACGGCTGCACAATTCAAGATTCAGTGTCTGCTGCGATCAGCAATTTGAAGCGGTGGTTCGAGCGTGTGCAGAACCCCGTTCCTATGCTGACAGCACCTGGATCAGTGAAGAGATGCTTGCGGCTTATTGCGCCTTGCATGAAAAAGGCTGGGCACACTCAGTGGAAACGTACTTAGACGGGGTTTTGGTTGGTGGTTTATACGGCGTGTCCATTGGTCGATTGTTTTTTGGCGAGTCAATGTTTACCAAAGCAACGGATGCTTCAAAAGTGGCTTTAGCCACCACAGTCGCTCAACTCAAGCACTGCGGCTTTCCGATCATTGACTGCCAGATGCCCAACCCTCACCTGACGAGTCTAGGTGCAATGGAAATTTCACGTACAACGTTTCTCGCTTACTTACACGAACACATCGACCACTCACCAAACGAAAACCCCTGGCGCAAACCCTGGATTCAGCCTCAGCACTTATACCGCCACACAACAAACCCCGCTTCACACGCACCATCACATACACCGCCACACGCACCAAGTACCAGAACCCAGCCTATTAACACCGAAACGGCTACCAATACAACCACCATGAACGCTGCAAGCATCAACAATGACCACCGATAACTCTGCAAGCGGCTTGAACCCACTCGCCACATTGCGATTTTTTGCTACACCAACTCACCCCTGTTCGTACCTAAACCGGGACGATGCCACGACCTTGTTCGTCGACCCAAAACTGCCGCTAAACCAAGATATCTATAGCCTTCTCAATGAAAAAGGTTTTCGTCGCAGTGGCAGTTACGTGTATCGACCACACTGTAAACAGTGCTCGGCCTGCATACCCGTACGCATCTCCATCGCCGAATACCAGCCGTCTAAGCGGCATAAACGCATCATAAAGCGAAACGCCGATTTAGTGTGTCGATTGGCGCCGGCGCACTTCTCACAGACTCACTACGCCCTATACGCCCGCTACATTTCCCTACGACACAGCGATGGCGATATGTTCCCCCCCACTGAAGATCAATACACGTCCTTCATACTCAGTGATTGGGCCGGAACTCAGTTTCTAGAATTTTTGGATGAAGATCGACTGGTCGCGGTGGCCGTAATGGACCAACTCAACAAGGGATTGTCCGCCATATACACATTCTTTGACCCAATGGCGCATTCGCGCAGCTTAGGTGTTTACGCCATACTGAAGCAAATTGACTTGTGCAAGCAACGAGCTTTACCCCACTTGTATCTGGGCTACTGGGTGAAAAACTGTCGTAAAATGAGCTATAAAAATGAATTTCAAGCTCTGGAAGCCTTTCGAAATCATAAATGGGAACCTCTGGACACCTCGTTTTGATACGTTTTGCAACCCAGGCCTGTAACACAGGAGATGCTATGCTGATAGGACCGCTGTAATGACAAGCACTTAACTCAATTATCAACTGATGGCTAATCGGTCTCTGATCAGCAAATTCTGTTTCCCATTGCAGTTACCACTGGACGTTTACGCGCAATCCACTACAATGAGCACCTCGGATGTCAACCCGCCCGGCGCATCTTCATCATGGTAAACAGCATAACATTTGAGTCTTAACAGGAAAAAGGTAAGTTTTTCTCATGGCTAAAGAAGAAAACATCGAAATGGAAGGTGAGGTCGTTGAGACCTTACCAAATACAACTTTCAGAGTTAAGCTTGATAACGGTCACGTTATTATTGCTCATATTTCTGGGCGTATGCGTAAAAACTACATTCGAATCTTAACCGGTGATCGCGTAAAAGTGGATATATCGCCATATGATGTGACCAAGGGGCGTATCACCTACCGTGGCAACGACTCCCGTCAACAACGTTCCAACACAACAGCAACGGACACGCCACAGAACACCGATCAAGCGTCCTGATAACTCAGACAGTTTTTTATTGCACACATGACACAGCATTTGCTCGCCATATCTCCCAACGAAGCGCCAAAGCACAACACTCAGCGCTCCATCATACTGATTTTTTGACGAATTCAGCTTTTTTGACGAATTCAAAATCAGTCTGTGTGTTAAAATCAAGTGGCCCCAAAGAACGCGCTTTCGAGTTCGACACTTTCGTGTTAAACAGAAGCTCGGTCTTTGTGCTGGAGGTGTGCTGCTTAACGTGACTGGATATCGAAGATAAGCGCATCATCTTCTTCGTCTACAAAGACCTCTCCGCCCGATATCAACTTTCCGAACAGAATTTCCTCGGCCAGTGGTTTTCTCACCAGATCTTGAATCAAGCGACTCATGGGTCGTGCACCCAGTTTTTCATCATAACCACGTATCGCTAACCATTTCTTCGCTTTTTCCGATGCATTGATGGTGACTTTCTTCTCGTCTAACTGTGTTTGCAGTTCAACCAGGAACTTATCCACCACATTCTTAATGACCGTTGTATCCAATGGACGAAACTGGATAATCGCGTCCAAACGGTTTCGAAATTCAGGCGTAAAGAATTTTTTAATAAACTCAGCACTGTCACAAAAATGATCCTGTTTGGTGAACCCAATCGACGAACGAGACATTTGTTCGGCGCCAGCATTGGTGGTCATCACCAAAATGACATTTCGAAAATCCGCCTTACGACCATTGTTATCCGTTAAGGTGCCATGATCCATCACTTGCAACAGCAAGTTAAACACTTCAGGGTGCGCCTTTTCGATCTCATCGAGTAAGAGCACACAGTGGGGTTGCTTGGTGACAGCCTCGGTCAACAAACCACCTTGATCGTAGCCCACATACCCTGGCGGAGCACCGATTAAACGACTTACGGTGTGCCGCTCCATGTATTCAGACATATCAAAACGCAGTAATTCAACTCCCATCGTACGTGACAACTGCCGCGTCACTTCCGTTTTACCCACGCCCGTCGGACCCGCAAACAGGAAACAACCAACGGGTTTTCCCGGTACACCCAAGCCTGCGCGCGCCATTTTTATGGCTGTACACACTTTATCAATGGCTTCTTCCTGACCAAAAACAGTGAGTTTCAAATCTCGTTCTAAATTGCGCAACACTTCTTTATCGGAAGCCGATACGGTTTTTGCAGGTACACGCGTTATTTTTGCAACCACCTGCTCGATATCAGACACCCCAATGACTTTTTTACGCTTACTGGGGGCCAAGAGCTGCTGATACGCCCCCGCTTCATCAATCACATCAATGGCCTTATCGGGCAAATGCCGATCGTTAATGTATCGTCCCGCTAACTCAGCCGCCGCGTGCAATGATTTTTCAGTAAATCGCACATTGTGGTGATCCTCAAAGTGCGGTTTCAAGCCTTTCAAAATTTGAATGGTGGCCTCAATGGATGGTTCTTCCACATCGATTTTCTGGAAACGCCGCGCCAAAGCGCGATCTTTTTCAAAAATACCTCGGTACTCCGTAAACGTGGTGGAACCCACACATTTAATATTGCCTGAGGCCAGCATCGGCTTAAGCAAATTCGAGGCGTCCATCACGCCGCCACTGGCCGCACCCGCACCAATAATGGTATGAATCTCATCAATGAACAAAATGGCGCGTTCTTTCTTTTGCAGTTCACCCAGCAGTAATTTAAAGCGTTTTTCAAAGTCGCCTCGGTATTTCGTACCCGCCAACAAGGCGCCCAAATCCAAAGCGTAAACGGTATAGCCTGAAATGGCTTCCGGTACGTTTTCTTCCACGATGAGTCGCGCCAACCCTTCCGCAATGGCCGTTTTACCCACACCCGGCTCACCAACATAGAGAGGATTATTTTTGCGTCGTCGACACAAAATTTGAGTGGTGCGCGCCAATTCATCTTCTCGCCCCACTAAGGGATCAATTTTACCCAAAGTCGCTTGCTCATTCAGGTTGGTGGCATACGCTTCCAAGGGACTGCGCGATGGCGCATCGGTAGCAGTACTTTCCTCTTCGCCACCGTGTTCCGGAGCACCGGGATCAATTTGATGGGTGTGATGATCATCGGACACTTTCGAAATGCCGTGGGCAATGTAATTGACCACATCAATACGAGCAACACTTTGTTTTTTAAGAAAATATACTGCTTGGCTTTCTTGCTCGCTGAAAATAGCCACCAGCACATTTGCGCCAGTCACTTCTTTTTTGCCCGAAGACTGGACATGGAAAACGGCGCGCTGCAACACCCGCTGGAAACCGAGCGTCGGTTGCGTTTCCCGTTCCGTATCCGAAGCAGGAATCAGTGGAGTCGTCTCATCCACAAAATGCATGAGTTCTGAACGCAATTCATCCATATTCGCGCCGCAAGCTTTGAGCACACGTGCCGCCGAATCGTTATCGAGAAGCGCTAACAGTAAGTGCTCAACCGTCATATATTCGTGACGCTTAGAGCGGGCTTCCCGAAAGGCCAGATTCAGAGTCACCTCAAGATCTTTGCTCAACATCGTCTATCCCTTCCTGTCCAAATGCGAAGAACAACCTATTTTGTTACGGCTCCGCTTGTTTAACCTCACACAGCAAAGGGTGTTGATGCTCTCGCGCCAAACGATTCACCTGAGCGGTTTTCGTTTCCGCAATATCCTTCGTGTATGTGCCACAAACAGCTTGGCCCTTAGTATGAACGGTCAACATGATCTGAGTGGCCTTTTCAGTGGGCAGGTGAAATATTTGCTGCAAAACCTCAACCACAAAATCCATCGGTGTAAAATCATCGTCCAACATGATGACCGAATACATGGGTGGGGGTTGAAGCTCTTCCCTAACCTCCGCCAACGCCAGGTCTTGCTCATACCCCACGTCAGTTTGCTCGCCGTCCCTTTGATTTAATGTTAGATGAAGATGAGCAGTTTTACTCATAACCAGAACTTATAATCTCCGTGGACATTATGGGTAAACAGTACTTGAACACGTTAGGACCTCCACTTTGTGATTAAAAGGCCCGTTCTGCGTCAATTTACTGCGCCTTGTTTACCGTCATTCTACTACATTGACGCCGTAATCAGCACGATCTGTACGAAATGAAATCAACACGCCGTGCATCACTACAGCATACAACACGAACACAGCAAATGAATCATTAAAATCCACCCCTTACCCAATCGATCACTC